>JAUXUZ010000024.1 GCA_030680655.1 Phycisphaerales bacterium | reverse complement strand
GAGGCGGTCCATCGCCCCGCGCAGACGCCAGAGCCAATCGGCGGCGTAGTAGCCGTTCTCACCGCCCAGCGCGTTGACAGCACGCCAGACCTGCGCCGGCGGCGCGGCCACCACGGTCTGGCGGCGGTCGATGAAGACCGTGCCGCCGGCCCACTCGGGGTCGCCGGGCATGACGCCGGCATCAGACCACGCCGTCTCGACCGTGCCGGCCTGCACGCGGGCCAGGGCCGCATCCATCGCCCCGCGGATCGTCATGCACTTGTGTGGCATGAGCCGCTCGGCGGTGTCATCGCGGCAGACGACGCGGTTCTTGAGCCCCTCGGCCAGCGGGCGCGCGATGGCGGCGTTGAGCGGCGTGATCAGGTGGATCCACAGCGAGCTGAGCCGCGGCGTGAGGACCGGCACGGGGATCACCAGCCGCCTGCGCAGGCCCATCGCGCGGGCCATTTTCCGCATGATCTCGTTGTACGTCTCGATCTCCGGCCCGCCGATGTCGATGGTCCGGCCCGTGGTGGCGGGCGTCTCCAGCGCGGCCACCAGGTAGAAGAGCACATCGCGCACGGCGATGGGCTGAGACTGCGTGCTCACCCAGCGCGGGGTGATCATGATCGGCAACCGCTCGACGAGGTAGCGCAGGATCTCAAACGACGCCGAGCCCGAGCCGATGATCATCGCCGCGCGCAGCACGGTAACGGGCACACCACCGTTGCCCAGGGCCACCTCAACCTCGCGCCGCGAGGAGAGGTGCTCGCTCAGGCCCGTGCCCGTCTCGCCCAGCCCGCCGAGGTAGATGATGCGTTTAACGCCCGCCGCCGCCGCCGCACGCCCGAACGTCTCGGCGTGCGATCGGTCCTTGCGCCGATACTCGGGGCCCGCGGCGTTCATGGAGTGGACGAGGTAATACGCAGCGCTGCAGCCGCGCATCGCTTCCGTGAGGGCCGCTTCGTCGCCCGCGTCCCCTTCGACCACCTCGATGCCCGGGTCCGACGACCACGGGCGTGCCCGCAGCTTCTCCGCGCTGCGGGAGAGGCAGCGGACGCTGAAGCCACGCTCGAGCAACCGCGGCGCAAGGCGACCGCCGATGTACCCGGTCGCGCCGGTCAGGAAGATCCGCGGTGAAGAGGTGTCGGGCACGCGGTGCATCGTAGCGATCGGCCGCGTTGCCACTTCGCCCTTGACCACAACGCTCGCAGCGAGGGCTCGCCCCGAAACACGCTTAACTCACCCATCCCACGAGACGTCGCTGCGTTCAGTCCTTGAGCACCCCGGCCCACCGTAACGCTTGACCGCGTGCGAGCCCTTCGCCAGCGGGTGCCGCTCGATCACCGGCGCGGCGGCATCAAAGAGCGCATCGGCATCGGGCCCGACGAAAGCGATGCTCTTGAACCCGTCGATCGCTTCGGACAGGCCGCTCTTGCCTGCGCCGGCCTCGGACATCGCCGCGGCGAGCTCAGCCGCCAGCTTCGCGAGAAACGAATCGTCGGTCGCCGGCCCGGCGGTGATGTGGATCAGCAGCGCCTGCTCCGCACCGCCGCCGCGCGCGGCATCACCGCCGGAGAGCTTGGAGAAGAGTCCCATGGTTTCAGCATACCCGATCAGCACGGAACGGGTGCACGGGCGGAACAGCCACCAGTCCAGCTCTGCGCCGCTTGTGCGGACTGACCACCGCAAGCGCTCGAATGGGAGCGGCTCCCCTGGGTCGTTGGAGAGGCTGCCCCCTCACGACACCCGCGTGGAGGCTACATGGCCGCCCGCCACCAAAGGCCGGCGCAGAGCCGGCTGACCGCCGTTTCCCCTACTCCATTGGTCTGACTTGCTACCAATCTTGCGTTCCCGCAAGGATCGGGTATCTTTCTGACATAGGCCTGCAGGAGACCACCATGCACACCGCAACTCGTCCGTTCAGGACACTCGTCGCCGCTCTGACCGCCTGCGCTGGCACCGCCGCGCTGGCCGACATCTCCAACGGCGGCTTTGAGTCGCTTCCGGCGGTCACCGGCTGGACCACCAGCGGCACCGTCGCGCTCTCCACCGGTGCGCCGGCCGCGCCAACCCAAGGGGCCTACGCCGCGCTGCTCACCGCCGGCAACACGGCCGCGGCCACGCTCGCCGCGCTGCTCGGCTGCACCACCGCCCAGCTCATGGCCGAGGCGGGCACCACAACCGCCGTCCGCGACGGCGCCGCCATCCTCCAGACGTTCACGGTCAACAGCGGCGACACGATCTCCTTCGACTTCGCGTTCAACAACGCAGAGACAACCAACAACCTCTTGTGGCCCGACACCGCCTTCGTCGTCGTCAACGGTGTGCCACAGAAACTCGCCGGCAGCGCCACCACCCCGCAGGGCTGGACGCCCGTGCAGCAGGTCAGCAAGAGCAACCTCACGGGGGGGACAATCACCCTCGCGTTCGCCGTCTGCAACTTCGCGGACTTTGCCGTCGACTCGCAGTTGATGATCGACAACGTGCGCATTATCACCGGATCAAACTGCGGACCGGCAGACCTGGGCGGTCAGGGGGGCGTTGCGGCCCCCGACGTCCACCTCAACAACAACGACTTCATCGTGTTCATCGACTACTTCTTCCAGAACGACGCCCGGGCCGACCTTGGCAGCCAGGGCGGGGTGGCCGGCGCCGACGGGCTGCACGACAACAACGACTTCGTCGCGTTCATCGACGCGTTCTTCACACGCCTGGCCGCGGGCGGGTGCGACTGAACCCAGAGGGCGGCAGGGCCGGCGCTCGATACCATCGGCCCGTGTTGAACCACCCGCCGCGAACCCGACTCAAGGTCTGCTGCATTGCGTCGATCGACGAGGCTCGCGTGGCGATCGCCCACGGTGCTGATGCGCTCGGGCTAGTGGCCCGCATGCCCAGCGGGCCGGGCCCGATCGACGATGACACGATCGCCTCCATCGCGGCGGCGGTGCCCCCGCCGATCGCGACATTCCTGCTGACTTGCGAGACCGAGCCGCGGGCCGTCGTTGCGCACGCCCGATCCACCGGCGTAAACACGGTGCAGCTCGTTGACGATTCGACGGGGCCCGACGTCTACTCCGCCCTGCGAGACGCGCTGCCCGCGCTGCGGATCGTGCAGGTGGTCCACGTCGTCGACCGTTCGTCGGTCGATCACGCCCTCAAGCTTGCACCTCTGGTCGATGCGCTCCTCCTTGATTCAGGCAACCCGGCGGCGGCCGTCCGCGAGCTCGGAGGGACCGGCCGCGTGCACGATTGGGGGCTCAGCCGCGAGATCGTCCTCCGGGCCGAGTGCCCGGTGTTCCTCGCCGGCGGGCTGAACCCTTCGAACATCCGCGGAGCGGTCGCCGCGGTGTCGCCCTTCGGTGTGGACCTGTGCGGCGGGGTCCGCACCAACGGCCGGCTCGACGGGGCCAAGCTCAGCGCCTTCGTCGCGGCGCTCCATGCCCGCGGCTGACCCCACCCACCCCCACACCCACCCCGCCTTTCCCACGGATCTTCACCGGTTTCCTTGCACCGGCTCGGTGCCGGTGGTAAGCTCCGCACAGTGGCCGCCACCGCGGCACACAGGAGAGAGAGAAATGAACAACGTAGCTCTGTGCATTGTCACCACCGCTCTGGTCGCGGTCACCGGTACACGTCTGCACGCGCAGCTCACGCTGCTGCCCGCGGGCCCGATGATCGGCACCCACGCGGGGAACCTTGTCATCAACGGCAGCTTCGAAGACTCGGTCTTCGGCCCCGGCATCGCTCCCGGGAGCGCGGTCCGCTTCTGGGCGACGGGCACCTCGGGCACGCCGACGGGCACGCCCATCGGCTGGACCGGCTCGGGCGCGCCGATCAACTACGCAACATGGGGGCGCGACGGCGGCGGGCCTCCCGCACGCCTGCGCAATTCTGATGTGCTCCCCGACGGAGGGAACGCGCTCTACTTCGGCAACGGCCAGGCCGCGTATACAACCACAGCGCCGACATTCAACCCAAACGGCGAAGTCACCTTCGCAACGCCCGGCACGGTTGGTACAGCCTACCCCGCGCCGGTTGTGCTCACACAAACGGTCAACACGCACCTCGCGCCGGCGGCGTCGTACATCCTCAGCTTCTGGGTCTCGGGCGAATCCGCCGGTTTCGCATCGCCCGGCGCTTGGGACGGAATATTCGGTCTCCGCGTGACGAACACCGCGGCGGGCGACCCTGTGCGCTACTTCGCGGCCCCCTCGGGCGGGTCGGCGCTGGGCATGTCGCACCGATTCGAGTTCTCGTTTGTGCCGCTGAACCCGCTTGCGCCCGTCACGCTCGAGTTCATCAACTGGGGTCACTTCAACCTCAGCCCGTGGGGCATGGGCGGCACGACCGAACTGGTCCTTGACGATGTCATCGTCAACCCCGTTCCTTCGCCCGCTCCTGTCGCGCTCTTTGGTCTGCTGGGCCTTGCGGCCGGGCGAAGGCGCCGGTGACGGGTGGAGGGCCAAGTTCGCCCGCCCGCCTCAACCCTGCTCGACGCGGATATCAAGGTCCTTGCCGCCCGGACCGGTGCAGTCGATGTGCACGGCGAAAAAACCGGGGCGATCGGCGTGGTCGTGCTTGAGCACCAGCGGCCAGATGATGCGGCGGTCCGTCTCGGGGATCGGCAGCGCGTCGATCGCGGCGGGCTCGTGCCAGTCGATCCAGCCGTCGGCCGTTTCGGCCGGGGTGAACTCCACCGGGCCCATCACCTTGTAATAGAAGATGAGCCAGTGCCCGCGCCCTTCGAAGGCCGATTCGCTGATCAGGCCCAGCAGGTGGAACCGCTCGATCGGGATGTCGAGGCCGACCTCCTCCAGCGTCTCGCGGCGGGCGCACGCGGCGGGCGACTCGCCGCTCTCCATGTCGAGCTTGCCGCCGATCGGCGAGCAGAGTCCCTGGTTGGGGGACTTCTTGCGACGCAGCAGCAGGAACCGCCCTCGGTCGTCGCGCAGGTCCACGAGCGTTGCGATCTTGTACGGGAGAGCCGGCGCGGGAGCTGGTGAGGTCATCCACCGAGGATAGTCGCCGCGGTGAAACGCTCCGCTGTGATCGCCGATGGACCCCGAAGTGCAGGAACCGCGCTCCAGGGTGCGGGCGGCGAATTTCGCGCTGACTTTCACTCTCGGTTTGCCCCCGCGCCGATACCCTTTGCATGTCAGCCCTCCCCAATCTCCCCGCCAATCAAGGCGATCCTGTGCTCCTCCCGCGCCCCAACACCGGCCCCGCTTCGTCACCGCACCTGGCCCTGAGCGGGCCGGCTCAGCCGTGGGACGTGAAGGGGAAGCGCTGCTACCTCGTGGGGATCGGCGGCTCGGGCATGCAGGGGATGGCGCGCCTGCTCGCCGCCCGCGGCGCGATCGTCAGCGGCTCAGACAGCGGGCGCTCGGCCACCACCGACCGCCTCGCCGCCGACGGCTTCAACGTGGACTTTGACCAGACCAGGCACTGGCTCCCCGAGGGCACCCAGATCGTGATCGCCTCGGCCGCGGTCAAGCCCGACCACCCGCAGATGCTCGAGGCCGTCACCCGCGGGCTCGAGACGCTCTGGTACGCCGAGGCCCTGGGCCGGTGCATGCTGGGGCGCACGGCCCTGTGCGTCGCCGGCACCCACGGCAAGAGCACCACTACCAGCATGCTCGCCTGCGTGCTGAGCGACTGCGGGCTCGACCCGACCGCGATCGTCGGCGCCACCTGCGCCCAACTGGGCGGCTCCAACGGCAACCGCGGAGGGGGCTTCGTCATCGGTGGCGATGCGATCACCGCCGACGGCCCGTGGCGCGGGCGGCCGGGCGTCGTGGTCGCCGAGTCGTGCGAGTTCAACCGCTCCTTCCACCACTACCACCCGACGATGGCCGTCATCACCAGCGTCGAGGCCGACCACCTGGACGTCTACGGCACGCTCGACGCCGTCGTTGAGAGCTTCCACCACTTCGCCGGGCTGGTCGCGCCCGAGAGCGAGGGGGGTCTGCTGCTGATCGCCCACTCCGGCGCACACCGGCGCGAGGTGACGGCGGGCATCGCCGCCAAGGTCGAGACGATCGGCTTCAACCCCGATGCCGATTGGTTTGTGTCGTACGACCCGATCACCAGAGGCGCGAGCGTCGTCAACCGCTCACGCTCGCTCGCGTGCACGTGGACGATGCTGATGCCCGGCTCGCACAACGCGGTCAACGCCGCCACGGCCGCGGCCTTCGCGCTGGTGATGGGGGCCGACTCGGGTGCGGTCGCCGCGAGCCTCAGCCGGTTCAAGGGCGTTGACCGGCGCGTGCAGCTGCTGGGCGTGTGGAAAGGGAACGAGGGCTGGGCCAACGGCGTGCGCATCATCGACGACTACGGGCACCACCCCACCGAGGTCTCCACCACGCTGCGCGCGCTCCGCCAGTCGGAGCAGACCGAGGCGCGCGGCGGGCGGTTGATCTGCGTCTTCCAGCCCCACCAGCACAGCCGCACACGCCACCTGATGGAGGAGTTCGCCGCCGCCTTCGACGCGGCCGACATCGTGATTGTGCCGCACATCTACTTCGCCCGCGACACCGAGGAAGACCGCCACCGCGTCACCTCCGCCGACCTGGTTGATCGGCTGATCGAGAAGGGCGTTGCGGCGATGCACCTCTACCCGTTCAAGGCGATCGTCACGCAGTTGCAGACCACCTGCCGCGACGGTGACACCGTCGTGTTCATGGGCGCAGGGCCGGTGAACGAGATCGGGTACGAACTGCTCAAGACCACCCGCTGAACCGGCATCGAACGACCCGCCAGCCTCGCTCCTCTTGCCCCCTATACACAATGCCCGTGACACTCCCCGAAGTCGCCATCCTCGCCGACCAGCCCATCGCCACCTGGTACAAGTGCGGCGGGCGCGCCAGGCGTTTCGCACGCCCCAGCACGATCGACCAGCTCCGCCGGTGTGTTGAGATCGACCCTGGGCTGCGCGTGCTCGGAGAAGGTGCCAACCTGCTCGTCGCCGACGCCGGCGTGGAAGAACTGGTGGTGCGGCTCGACCAGGGTGAGTTTGCTGCGCTGCGGATCGACCAGGCGACGGCGACTGCTCACGTCGGGTCGGGCTTCGACCTCATGAAGCTGATCCACGAGACACACAAGGCCGGCCTCACCGGGCTTGAGAACCTCGGCGGCATTCCGGCCTCAGTCGGCGGCGCGGTGACTATGAACGCCGGCGGGGCGTTCGGACAGATCGCCGACTTTGTCCACGCCGTGCACGGGGTCACCCGCGGCGGCGAGGTGGTCCGCCTCGCCCGCAACCAGATCATCTTCGACTACCGGCACAGCGACCTTGGCAAGCTCGGCGCGGGGATGATCATCACCGGCGCCGAGTTGAAGCTCAAGCGCGCCGTCGGCGACACCTCCGCAGCAAGGGCGAAGCTGAAAGAGGTCATGGCCTACAAGAAGAAGACCCAACCGATGGGGGCCGACTCGTGCGGCTGCGCGTTCAAGAACCCCGCCATCCTCCACGACCTGCGCGGCATCGCCGTCGCCGGGACGCGCATCTCGGCGGGCATGCTGATCGACAAGGCCGGCTGCAAGGGGCTCACCGTCGGCGGGGCCACCGTCTCGACCCAGCACGGCAACTTCCTCTACGCGTCGTCGCCGTCGTGCACGGCGACCGACCTGATCACGCTGATGCGTCAGGTGAGAGAGAAGGTGAAGGGGATGTTCGACGTCACGCTGCAGAACGAAGTGGTGATCTGGGGCGACACGCTTTGAGGCGGATTAACCACAGAGGCACAGAGGCACAGAGACACAGAGAAAGGCGGCGAGAAGGATGCAAGACAGGGGTTGCCCTTCTACGCTCGCTCGGTGAATCGTGCTCGTACTCGCGGGTTTTACCCCGTTTCTCTCTGCCTTCTTCTTCTCTGTGTCTCTGTGCCTCTGTGGTGAATACCCATGTCAAAGAAGAAACACGTCCTCGTCCTCGGCGGCGGCCCTGATGCCGAGCGCGAGGTCTCCATCAAGTCCGCAACCGGCATCGCCGAGGCACTCAAGAGCCACGGCGGCTACGAGGTGACGCTTGAGATCATCGACACGCTCTCGGCTGCGCAGCTGAGCGCAACCGAGGCCGACGTGGTCTTCCCCTACCTCCACGGGCCCTACGGCGAGGGTGGGCCGCTGCAGGACCTGCTGGAAGAAGACGGGCGGCCGTACGTCGGCTCGGGCCCGCGTGCCAGCCGCTGGGCGATGGACAAAGTGGCGACCAAGGCCGTCGCCGTGTCGCTCGGCATCGAGACGCCCGAGTTCTGGGTGCTCAACGACAAAGACCCCGTCTGCCCCTGCCCGCTGCCGGTGATCATCAAGCCCGTGCACGAGGGGAGCACCATCGGCCTGCGCGTGTGCACCACCCACGCCGACTACACCGTCGCCGTCGCGTCGATCAGCAAGGAACGCTCCAAGGGCCTGATCCGCTCGTACATGATCGAGCCCAAGATCGGCGGCCAGGCCGCGATCGGCGCCCGCGGCGGCGCACGCGAGCTGACGGTGGGGCTGCTAGACGGCGAGACGCTCCCGCTCATCGAGATCAAGCCGCACGAGGGGCTCTACGACTACCAGGCCAAGTACAACCGCGACGACACCCAGTACATCCTCGAGCCGAAGGTGCCCGAGAATGCCGCCCGCAAGATGGCCAAGTCCACCCGGCGGATCGCCAAGGCGCTTGGCATCCGCCACATCGCCCGCGCCGACTTCCTGCTCGACCGCGACGGGACGCCATGGTTCCTTGAGATCAACACCACCCCCGGCTTCACCGACCATTCACTTGTGCCAAAGGCCGCGGCGCACGCGGGGGTCTCGATGCCCGACCTGTGCGCCCGCCTGGTCGAACTGGCCGCCCCGACCGGGACGCCCAATCGTGCCCGCCCGGCGATCGAGCAGCCCGCTGCAGGTGCTGACAGCGGCGAAGATGAGGGCGAGGCCGAACCCAAACCCACACCAACCACCGCGGCCAAGCGCAAGAACCCCGCGGTCCGCAAGAAGTCTGCCAAAAAGAGCGACTAGACCCGTCTAGACTCTGGACACCTGCGATGTGACCGCGATGACGACACCCCCCACGAAACTTGGTGGCAATTTTCTCTCCGTTGGCGGGCTCGCGGCCGATACCAGCGGTGTGCTGAATGATCTTTCTCGTCGTCGCCTGCTTCAGGCCGGGTCCGTCTTTGGCCTGCTGTCGCTGGTCGGCTGCGCGAGCCAGCAGACCGCGAGCGGTGATCTTCCGGGCGTGCCGTGGCCCGAAGCACCCAAAGGCCCGCAGAACACCGGCAGCCCGACCAAGGTCGCCACCGCGACGCGCCCAAACCCCCCGATCCTCACGCCGCAGCCTGTTCCAGCCCCCGGGCCGGCGCAGCCAATCGGCGGCCTCCCCTCGGGCGTGATCCCGCGGACGCGCTGGACGACTGCGGGCCTCGCCAACCCCTCGACCGTGCGCCCGATGAAGGGTGTCAACTGCATCACCATCCACCACGACGGGATGCCGACGCCGTTCTTCAGCGAGAGCCTGGACGACTCCATCCGCCGGCTGGTGTCGATCCGCGATGCGCACACACGCCGGAAGAACAAGTCGGGCGAGCGCTGGGCCGACATCGGCTACCACTTCGTGATCGACCGCAGCGGGCGCGTGTTCGAGGGTCGCCCGCTCGCCTACCAGGGCGCGCACGTCGAGGATTGCAACGAGCACAACATCGGCGTTCTGTGCATGGGCAACTTCGAGAACCAGTCCCCCTCCAAGGCGCAGACCGACCGGCTCGACGGGTTCGTCGCCGACCTCATGCGTCAGCACCGCATCCCGCTCCGCTCGGTGCGCACGCACCGCGAGTGGCCGTCGGCGTCAACCGCCTGCCCGGGGCGCAACTTGCAGTTGTACATGGCCCGCACCCGCGGGCGTGGCGGCGCGATGGCGCTGACGCTGGCGCAGAACGACCCGACGCTGCTGGCGTGAACTCGCAGCAACCCGCGACGTCGCCCGCTACCCGATGAGGCTCTCGCCCGTCATCTCGGGCGGCTTTTCCAATCCCATCATCGCCAGCAGCGTCGGCGCGATGTCGCCGAGGCGGCCGCGTCCGGTGCGGGTCTGCGGCGAGTCCCAGCCCGCCGCGTCGCGGTCGCCGCGGAGCGCGCGCCCTTTCCACTTTTCGCCCACAACGATCAGCGGTACGTCGTAGATCGTGTGCGAAGTGTGCGGGCAGTTGTTGACCGTGTCCCACATCTGCTCGGCGTTGCCGTGGTCGGCGGTGACGATGAGCTGGCCGCCCTTGGCGAGGGTTGCGTCGACGATCGCGCCGACGCATGCGTCGACGGTCTCGACGGCGGTGATCACCGCGGGGAGCTTGCCGGTGTGACCCACCATGTCGGCGTTGGCGAAGTTGACGATGAGGATGTCCTCGCAGTCTTCGGCGGCGAGGCGGCGGAGGACGGCGTCGCGGACGAGGTCGGCGGACATCTCGGGCTTGAGGTCGTAGGTCGAGACCTTGGGGCTCTGCGGGTTCTCGCGCACCTCGCCGGGGAACGGCGGGTCGCGGTAGTCGTTGAAGAAGAAGGTGACGTGCGGGTACTTCTCCGTCTCGGCGCTGCGGAATTGGCGGAGGCCGAGGGTCGACCAGACCTCCCCGGCGATGTGCTTCATCTTCGGTGGGCGCGGGAAGACGACGGGGCAGAGGGGGAGAAGCGACTCCCAGTACTCGGTGAGGATGACGTAACGGATGTTCAGCTTCGGCCCACGGTCGAAGCCGTTTTTGTTGCTATCGGGGGATGGCTTGACCTTGGCCCACTGGTCGTCGGGGAAGACGAAGGCGGCGGAGATTTCGCGGGGGCGGTCGCCGCGGAAGTTGTAGAAGAAGACCGTGTCGCCGTCGGTGATCGGGGCGGGTTCCCCCACTGCTCGCGGGGTGATGAACTCGTCCCCCTGCATGCTGTCGCCGGTTGGGTGGTCGTAGAAGTCCTGGATCGCTTCGCCGACAGTGGTGAACCGCAGGCCTGCGGGGTCTCGGCCGGTGAGGACGTCGTAGGCGAGCTTGACGCGCTCCCAGCGGTTGTCGCGGTCCATGGCGTAGTAGCGGCCGCTGACGGAGGCGATGCGTCCGACGCCGATCTGGGAGAGCTTCGCCTCAACCTGCACGGCGAACTCCTTGCCGAGTCTCGGCCCGCTGTCGCGCCCGTCGGTGAAGAGGTGGACGATCACGCGGTCTTTCGGAACGCCGAGGTCCTTGCACGCCTTGACGAAGGCGTAGAGGTGCTCCAGCAGTCCGTGCACGCCCGCGTCGGAGTTGATCCCCATGAGGTGGACCTGGCCACCCGCCTTCAGCGCGGCCTTGATGTTGTCCGCCACCACCTTGATGTCGGCGAAGTCGCGGTGGCAGGCGTCGGTGATGACCTTGCTCTCCTGCTCGACGATCCGACCCGCGCCGATGTTCTGGTGCCCGACCTCGCTGTTGCCCATGGTGCCGTCTGGCAGGCCGACGTCTACGCCGCTGGCCTTGATGAGCGTCCACGGGTACTCGGCCATGAGGCGGTCGGCGACTGGGGTGCGCGCGAGCTTGACCGCGTTGAAGGCGTCGTGGGCGGGGAAGGGGTTCATGCCCCAGCCGTCGCGGACGATGAGGACTGTGGGGGTGCGGGGAGGGGTGGGCATGGGGGAGGGTACCGCTCGGAGGCGGAGCGCGGGACAGAAGACAAGGCACCCTCATCCGGCGTCGCATAGCCTCCGCCACCTTCTCCCAGCGGAGGTGGGAGAAGGGCTTGCAAT
>JAUXUZ010000007.1 GCA_030680655.1 Phycisphaerales bacterium | reverse complement strand
TTCAACGAGCGGCTCGCGCTGAGCGGTGGCGCAGCGACTGGCGGGGCGGCTGGGCCGGCGGACGGCGGGCCGGGCGCGCTGGCGACGGTGACGCAGCGCCAGGCGCTGCACGAGGCGGCGGCGGCGGTCACGGGTCGGGCGTGCGAGACGGCCCTGTCGATCTACGCGTTCAGGCGTCACCCGCAGTCGGAGCTGACCCTTGAGCGGGCGCTGTGCAAGGGCCTGGTGGGGGCGGTGGTGGCGCCGGGCGGTCTTCCGCTGGTGCTCGGCTCGGGCGACACGCTGCAGACCCAGGAGTCGGCGCTGCAGCACGGGCTAGCGCCCGGAACGCACGAGCGCACGAGGGAGACGATCCTGTCAGCGTTCACGACGTCGCCGCTGCCGACGGTGACTTCCAAGAGCCGCACGGGCTCGCTGCACCAGGTGATTGACCCGTCGGCGTTCGCCCACGACAGCGACCCGCGCCCGGTGGATGTGGTGACGGCGCTGAAGGCGTGCCACACGATGTACGAGCCGTCGACGGGGATGCCGACGCTCGACGCGGTCTGGTCGCTGGTCAACTGCCCCAGCGCGCGGCTGATCTTTGACGTGTACCTGCACGTCGACATCGAACGGCAGTTCCGCCCGAGCATCGACGCGCTGATCTGGGGGCCGGGGCTCGATGCGCCGGTTCACGACCGGTGGACGGTCCGGCTCCCGAACCAGCCGCGGCTGCAGCTGCTGGGGCGCGGGCTCAAGAGCGCTGGGAGCGAGCACTTCTCGCGTCACGCCGAGCTCAGCGGCGCGTTCTTCGGGCACGTGGGCTGGGACGCGGAGGACTTTGTGGGTTTCCGTTGCGAGGTGCGCTACCCGGTGTGGCGGGCGGGGTACTGCATGGGGTTTGAGTACCTCGGTGTGCCTGGGCCGAAAGCGAAGGCGGATTAACCACAGAGACACAGAGGCACAGTGAAAGACAGGGAGAGGAGTAAAACTCTAAGGGAGGAAGGAAAGAACTCGAAGACCTCAAAGCAGAGCACTGCATTCTCTTAGAGACCTTCGAGTTCTTTCCTTCTCTTTGAGTTTCCTGCCTTCTCTTCTCTGTGCCTCTGTGTCGTGGTGCAGGTTTTCAACCTGCACGACCATCGATCTTCCGGTTCCACTCCGCTCTGCTGCGCACGGCTCTGTGGTTAATCCGCCTTGACGAGGTTGGGCGGGGTGAGTCCGTTGAGGATCGACTGCGTGTTGTCGCGGACCATCTCGGTCATGCGGCGGCGCCAGAAGCCTTCGGCGGAGCCGATGTGGGGGGTGAGGACGGTGTTGTCGAGCTTGAGCAGCGCGGGGTGGACGGCCGGTTCGTTCTGGAAGACGTCGAGCCCGGCGCCCCAGATGGCGCGGCGCTGCAGCGCGTCGGCGAGGGCCGCCTCGTCGATCACCGGGCCGCGCGCGGTGTTGACCAGCACGGCCGTCGGTTTCATCAGCGCCAGTTCGCGGGCGCCGATCAGGGCGCGGGTCTGCGGAGTCAGCGGGGTGTGGACGCTCACGACGTCGGCGGTGGAGAGGCCCTGTTCGAGCGTGACGCGCTGCGCGGACCCCGCGGCGGGTGACGCGAACTCCGGGTGCGCCGTGCGGGCGACGTAGGTCACGCGCATCCCGAACGCGGCGGCGCGCCTGGCGACGGCGAGGCCGATCCGGCCGGCGCCGACGATGCAGAGCGTCTGACCCGACAGGTGCACGCCCATCCAGCCGGTGGGGAAGCCGTTGCCTTCTTTCTCGAAGCGGCCGGTGCGTACGAAGGCGTCGGCCGCGACGATGCGGCGGGTGCAGGCGAGGATCAGCCCCCAGGTGAGGTTCGCGGTCCCTTCGGTTACGGCGTCGGGCGTATTGGTCACGGCGATGCCGCGCCGCCGGCAGGCGTCGAGGTCGATGTTGTCAACGCCCACGGCGAACGCGCAGACGCCCTTGAGCCCGGGCCCGGCGGCGTCGAGGAGTTCGTCGTCGATCGCGTCGGTGAAGACGCAGACGACCACTGCTGCGCCGGTGACGAACTCCAGCAGCGCTTGGCGCGTCGGGGGTTGTGCGCGGTCGAGCACGCGCACGTCGGCCGCGTCGAGCGCGAACGCGCCGTCGTCGATTCCTGGCAGGGGTGCCGTCGCCGCGACGATGGGGCGATCGCGTTGGGTGCTGGTGGAAGGTGCGGCCATGGTGTCTGCGTCAGCGCGCGGGGTTGTCGGGGGGCGAGGCCGGCACGGTGGGCGTGCCGGGCTGTCGCTCGGGCTCGGGCATCGGCACCAGGCCGGTGTTGGCGCGGGCGTCGGCGAAGAGCTGGCGGAGCGGGAAGCGCCCGCGGAAGTCGATGGTGCGCCCGTTCATCGGGCGGTAGAGGAGGAGCTCTTCGTTGCGCTGGTCGAGGACGACAAGGATGTCGTCGCCGCCGCCGTCGCTGGTGAGCAGGCCGTGGTCGGTGCCGGCCAGGGCGACGTCGGCGATCGAGGGCGTGCCGCGCAGGGCGCTGAGCGGCCCGCTGAGCCAGGCCCAGGCGGCGCAGGCGAGCAAGGCGCCGGCCGACAGCAGCAGCAGACCCTCGGCGCGGGAGCGTCTGGTTGTGGGCGTGGGCGCGTTCACCGTGTCTGAGCCCCCTGAGCGCTGTCGGCGGCGAGGTTGCGGTAGCCGAGCGGCTCGAGCCGCCCTGGGGCGCGCAGGTAGCGGAGGGCGACGAGCTCCTGGTTGACCGAGTCGACGATGTAGACGACGTTGCCGCTGACGCCGGAGGCGTGGCCCGAGACCATCAGGTAGTTGCCGCGGGCGCGCGGCGGGCCGCCTTGTGCCCAGGCGCGGGGGGCGTAAAGGCCGGCGAGCGTCAGCGCGATGAGCGCGGCGTTCAGCGCGACCAGTGCGCTCAGCCGCCCGCGGGCGCGGCGCGTTGGAGCGGGGTGGTTGTTCATGCGGGGCTCAGTCCTGGTGGCCGCGCTTGGGCGGGATGATCGAAGCGAGCAGGCAGGCGCCGGCGAAGAGGACGGTGGCGATCATGGGCCACGCGGCGCTCTCTTCGCTCTTGAGGTTGAGCGTCGGCGGCTCGATCTTGCGGTTGGCCTTCTCGCGCGCCGCGGAGGTGTTGAACCCGATGCCACCGGCGGGCTGGTCGGCGGGTTGCGCCAAGGCGAGGCTGCCGGCGAGGCACGCGGCCGCGGTCATGACCATCATCGGGGTTGTTCGCATCGCGGTTCTCCTTTGGGCATCGGCGGCGCCCTTCGAGAAGGGGCGGGTCTTGCAGGGGAGTAGTTTAGCGTCATCCTCCGGCGGAGCGGGCGGGTTCGGTGGCGAAGGGGCGGCCGTGCGGGGCACCGAAGGCGTGCCGGCCGAACCGTTCGCTGAGTCGTTCGAAGGAGGCGGGGGGGAGGTCAACGGTCTGCCAGCGGGCTGAACGGGCCTTCATGGAGGGCTCGTAGTCATCGACGAGCACGCCGCGGACGGCGTACCAGCGCCGCTCGAAGCTGTAGACCTCGTCGAAGAGCCCGTCGGGTGGCTGCCCGCCGTCGGCGCGGTCGTCACGGACGTCGCACCAGTAGACGAAGATCAGCGTGGCCTGAAAGCCGGGACCGAAGAGGCCCTGCCAGGCGCGGAGGGAACGGATGTCCTCGAGGGTGGCCCAGTTTTCGAGCCTGCGCGGGGCCGCACGCTGGGGGCGGCGGTGGCCCTCGGCGGTAACGAGCGTAAGCGCAGGGAGCGGGGCGGTGGGGAGGCGGCGGCACTTGATGTCAACCAGGAGGTTCGAAGCGCCGCCGCCGGGGGCGGAGTAGACGACGAAGTCGAAGCTCTTGAGGTTGGCGGGGCCGTCACCGGGGATGAGCGCGCGGCGGGCTTCGTTCACCGAGACGTAGGGCGTGCGCCGGGCCCGTAGAAAGGCCTCGAAGGCACGCTCGCCGTGATGCCGACCCTGCCCCATGGGGAGAGTGTACGGAGAAACCGGGCCGAAAGGGAGGGGGCAGAGGGGCGGGGTTGTGGTGGCGGTGAAAAGGGGGGGTGCGAGGGGGGGGGGTGCGAAGGC
>JAUXUZ010000005.1 GCA_030680655.1 Phycisphaerales bacterium | reverse complement strand
GCCGGTGCGCGCGAGGGCGGCGGCGGTGAGCCCGGCCGCGCCGAGCGAGGCGATCGCCGCGCGGCGGGAGATGGAGGTGTTGGCGGCGGATGCGGCGGTCGTACGTGCGGCCAGATGCTCGAACATGCGCGTGCTCCTGTTGAAGAAGGATACGAGCGATGAGCGATGAGAATGGCGACGGTGCCGGCACCTGAGCCTTCACTCGTCACTCATCGCTCATTACTCGTCGCTCGTCGCTCGTCGCTCGTCGCTCATCGCTCATACCTTCCCCCCTACCACCCGAGCGTCTGGCCCATGTGGAAGTACCCGCCGGTTGGGCCATCGGCGCTGAGTGTGGCCATGGCGACGGAGGTCTTGGCGCCGTCGGTCAGGTCCATCGGGGCTTCGGGGCCGCCCATGTCGGTCTTGACCCAGCCGGGGTGGACGGCGTTGACCTTGATCGGTGTTTCGCGCAGCTCGTGGGCCAGTTGCACGGTGAACATGTTCACCGCCGCCTTGCTGGCGTTGTAGGCTGTCATCAGGTAGCCGTAGATCGGCGACGATGGGTCCTGGTGGGCCGACATCGAGCCGAGGATGCTGCTGAGGTTGACGATGCGACCCGCGGGCGACTTGCGCACCAGCGGCAGGAAGGCCTGCGTCACCGCGATGAGCCCGAAGAAGTTGGTGTCGAAGATCTCGCGCAGGGCCTGCTGGCTCACGGTGCTTGGGGCGCCGTCGCCGTCACCCCCGGCGTGGCTGCGCCCGCGCGAGATGCCGGCGTTGTTGACCAGCACATCCAGCCGCCCCCACTGCTGCTCGACAAACCGGGCCGCGGGGGCGTGCGTGGCGGCGTCGGTGACATCGAGCACCACGCTGTGGGCGTCGGCGCCGGCCTTGCGGAGTTCCGCGGCGGCGGCGTCACCCTTCGCCTTGTCGCGGGCGCCGATGATGACGGTGATTCCCTTGGCGGCGAGCTGGCGGGCCGTCTCGAGGCCGATCCCCTTGTTGCCGCCGGTGATGAGCGCAACCGTCTGTGCCTGTGCCATCGCGAGTGCTCCTGTGTGGGGTGATGTGTGGAGTTGTGTGCGGCCGCCGCTGATAAACGGTTCCGGTGTTCGGGGCGGGTTTCCAACCCGCCCAAGCATCAGAGCAGCTTCAAAGACTGCTCTGCGCTAAACGTGCTCGACGACATCGGTGTGGGCGAAGCGGACCTTGGCTGCGCGGGTGGGGTCAACCGCATCGTCGCCAGCGCGGTATCCGAAGGTGCCCACCACCGTCGCCCTCAGCCCGAGCGGTGCGAGCCCCAGCACCTCGTCGTACGCGGCGGGGTTGAACCCCTCCATCGGGCACGCATCCACGCCGAGCATCGACGCGGCGGCGAGGGCGAAGCCCAGCGCGATGTACGTCTGGCTGCGGGTGTAGGTGTCCATCGCGCCGCCGGGGAGGTTGGCGGGTGTGCCGATCGAGCCGAGCATCATGTCGCGGAACCCGGCGAGCGCCTCGTGCGAGACGCCGCGCGTCTTGGCGGTGTGGGCGATGTAGCGGTCGACGTAGGCGGTGTCGAGGTTCGCGCGCCGGCAGAAGACCACCAGGTGGCTGGCGTCGGTGATCTGCGGCTGGTTCCAGCTCACCTCACGCAGCTTGGCGCGGGTGACGGGGTTGTCGATCACCAGAAACTTCCACGGCTGCAGCCCGTAGCTGCTGGGGGCCAGCACCGCGGCCTCCTCGATGCTGCGCCACAGGTCGGGAGCGATCTTCTTGGAGGTGTCGAACTTCTTGGTGGCGTAACGCCAGCGGAACTGCTCGAGGATCGATTGCGGTTGAACGGTGGCCATGGCTGAAAGCTCCCTTAGATACTTGTCTAAACGTATGCGCCCGGTTCCCCGGTTGATCGCTGAAACCGACGCTTTTCCAGATTCGAGGCCAGCGACCGACCCGCCGTTTGGGCCGCCCGAACGGCACTGGAAGAAGTGCAAAAAGCTAAGCAGAACAGTGCAGAAAAGTGTGTGCTTCTGACTTTCCCTTAGGGTCCTAAGGGCGTGTGATAACCCGATGAGGTCAGCGAAGATAGCCATTCTGGGTAAGCTGCCCGCGCCAGCAGCGGCCTCCATCAGGACCGTGAAAACGCCCCGGGCGCGAGCTTGGCGTGCGTTCTAGACCGAGCGACCCTTCGGCGCGACGGCCTCGGACCCGCTCAGAAGGCGGCGGGAGAGCTCGGCCTGGTAGGCGGCGAGGGTCTCGGGCTTGAGCGTGAAGTAGCCGCACTTGCCCTCACGCCTAGCGGAGATCAGCTCGGCCCCGGCCAGTTCCTTCAGGTGGTGGCTGATGGTGGCCTGCGTGATGGAGCACTCATCGACCAGCGCCATGCAGGGGCAGTCGTCCTGCTGGGCGATGCGCTGGAGGATCGCGAACCGCTGCGGGTCGGCGAGTGCCTTGGCGATCAGGTTGAAGCGGGTGTCGTCCATCGGTCTTGCTGAATACTACACGCGCTGCGCCCGGGTTCGTCACGCGGTCGCCGCGGCCAGCATCAGGTTCTCGAACGTGCCGCGGGCATCGGGCGACTCCAACGCCGTGCCCGGCGCGGGGAGGAGGCGGGCGTAGTCGCCGTCGGGCTGGAGGTGCCAGCAGTTGCGGCGGTCCTGGCTCATGGTCTGGAGGATGCTCAGCAGCTTGGCGCGGGCGTTGGTGTCGAGCACGGGGCAAGCGGCTTCCACGCGCCCGTCGAGGTTGCGGCTCATCCAGTCGCCCGAGCCGATGTACCACGCGCCCTCCATCGGGTCGGGCTTGCCCGAGCCGAAGTAGAAGATGCGCGAGTGCTCCAGGAACCGGCCGACGACGCTGAAGACGCGGATGTTGTCGGAGAAGCCGGGCACTCCCGGGCGCAGCGTGCAGAAGCCGCGCACGAACAGGTCGATCTGCACGCCGGCGCGCCCGGCTGCGTAGAGCGCCTCGATGATCTGCGGGTCCTCCAGCGCGTTCATCTTGGCGACGATGCGCCCGCCCACAACGCCGGCGCCGGCGGCGTGGTCGGTGGCGATCGCCGTCTCACGCTCGATCATGTCCAGGAACGTGCGCTTCATCGTCGCCGGGGCGACCAGCAGGCGGTTGTGGGCGCTCTTGAGCGAGCGGCCGGTGAGCAGGTTGAACAGGTGGACCACGTCGTCGGTGATCGCCGTGTCGCAGGTGAAGAGCCCAAGGTCGGTGTAGAGCGCGGCCGTCGACGGGTTGTAGTTGCCCGTTCCAAGATGGGCGTACGCGCGCAGGCCGTCGCTCTCCTTGCGGACAACCAGCGCCGCCTTGCAGTGCGTCTTCAGCCCGATTACGCCGTAGGCCACGTGCACGCCCGCCTTCTCGAGCATCTGCGCCAGGCGCACGTTCCGGCTCTCGTCGAACCGGGCGCGGAGCTCCACCAGGCACGCGACCTGCTTGCCCTGCTCCGCCGCGTGCACCAGGTGCTTGAGGAACGACGAGTCGCGGCTGGTGCGGTAGATTGTCTGCTTGATCGCCAGCACGCTCGGGTCATGGGCCGCTTCGGCGATGAACCGCTCGGTGGTGGCGGCGAAGCTCTCGTAGGGGTGGTGCACCAGGATGTCGCCGCGCTTGATCTCCTCGAACATGCTCGAGCGCGTGTCGCGCACGCGCAGCGGCACCGTCGGCGTCCAGACCGGATGCTTCAGGTCGGGGCGCGGCAGGTCGGCGATCTCAAACAGCGAGCGGAAGTCCACCAGCCCCGTCATCAAGTCGACGTCGTCGGGCGTCAGCTCGAGCATCTCGGTGAGCTGGCGCAGCAGGCGCGGCGAGGCCTCGCGCGGCACCTCTAGACGCACCACCGGCAGGAATCGGCGCTTCTTCAGCGTCTCGGTCACTTCCTCCAGCATCGTCTCGGCCTCGCTCTCGATCGCGGTCTCGCTCTCGTCGTCCCACTCCGCCGCGCGGGTGACGCGGAACGGGATCACCTCGAGGATCTCAAGCCCGGGGAAGAGCCCCGCGAGGTTGGCGGCCATCGCGTCGGGCAGGTAGATGAACCGCCCGCGACCGGCGTGGATGTCCGCCTCGTGCTGCTTCGCGTCGGCGTGCGGCACGCGGATCCACTGCGGCAGCGCCGGCGGGACCTTGATCCGCGCGAAGACCGGCTCGGGGCTCCCCGGCTGCGCCAGCAGCACCGCCAGGTTCGCCGACAGGTTGCTGATGAACGGGAAGCGGTGCCCCTCGTCCACCGCCAGCGGCGTCAGCACCGGGAAGACGTTCTTCGTCCACCAGCTCTCCAGGCGCTGGCGGTCTTCCGGCGAGAGGTCGTTGTACTTGAGCAGCTCGATCCCTTGCGACACGAGCGCGGGCTTGATCGACTGCTCGAAGCAGACCGCCTGCTCCTGCTCGAAGCTCTCGAACATCTCGCGCGAGGCACGCAGGATCGTCCGTGACGAGTACCCCTGGTCAAGGTCCGGGTCGAACCCCTCCTCCATCGCACGCATCAAAAAACCAATGCGCTTCATCACGAACTCGTCGAGGTTGCTGGTAAAGATCGACAAGAACCGTACGCGCTCCAGCAGCGGGTTCCGCTCGTCGGTCGCCTGCGCCAGCACGCGCTGGTTGAACTTCAGCCACGAAAGGTCGCGGTTGAACAGGCGCGACGCGTCGGTCACATCGGGCCGCAGCTTGCTCGATGAAAGCGGCGCTGCCGCGGGCTCGCCTGCGCCCTCTGCCCCGCCCACTCCGCCCTCGCCGCCCAGACCGTCAGCTTGCTCCGGCGGCAGGCGGCGGGGTGTAACGGGCAGTGCGGGATCGACAGGGGCGCTCATTAGTGACCAATCTCGGGCCGGGGGAGAACAAGGTGGAGAGTCAGCGGGCCGGAACATACGCCGCCGCACACCCGATGGCTTCGGTCACGCGGACGCGGGCGACGCGCAGCGATCGGGGAGTGGCCGGCGACTGAGTTTTCGGCAGATTCTGGGACCAAGTTGCGAGCCGGTCTGATAAAAAGTGGGCGATGTGCCGCGCCACGTGCTCCGCGGTGGGGTTGAGCCCGGATCGGAACGGTTCGACGTCGTTGAGGTTGCGGTTGTGAAAGGGTCCGATAACCGCCGCCAGCTCGTGCTGCAGCCAGTGGAAGTCCACCAGCAGCCCGTCGGCATCGAGCGTTGGGCCCTCGATCGCCACCGTCACGTGCCAGTCGTGGCCGTGGAGCGGCTCACGCACGCCCGCCATGATGATGGCGTGGGCTGCGGAAAAGTGCGCGTTGATCTCAAGGGTGAACACGGGCGATCGTACGTCGCGCCGCCGCTTCGCTCACCCGCCGCGGGCGATGTGCAGCAACGGCACCGTGGCGCTGGTGTGCAGGCCCGGCGGCGCGGCGAGCAGGCTGGGGATCGCGTTGAGCGTCATCGCGCTGGTAGCAATGTCGCCGTGGACGCCGCCGGTGAAGACCACGTCGATGCTCGGCTCGCCGGTGATGATCACGCGGTCCTGCGGCACCGGGTCGGTCTGGCCGATGGCCGCCTGAAAGACCATCGTGATCACCGGCTTGCCGGCGCGCTTGCCGATCGCGACCTGGCGCACTCCCGCTGCTCGCCCCGGCTCGATCGTGCCGAGCCCGCACTGCAAGCGCGTCGTTGCCTTCACCGGCTCGATCGTCTCGCCCCATTCGTCGAAGGGAAGCCCCAGGTAGTGCGCCACAAAGTGCAGGCTCTCGCCCAGGCCCACGTGGCGCAGCCAGCCGTCCTTGACGCCCTGCGCAAACTGCGCATCGTCGAGCCCTGCGCCGATCTTCTTCTGGAACGGCACCCGTCGCGGCGACGCGTCCTGGATGCGGTGCACCTCGACGCTGCTCACCTTCGTGCACACGGCGGTGACGAAGACGGGGATCGTGTCCATCATCGCGCCGGGGTTCACACCCGTGCCGATGATGCGGCCGCCGGTGCGACGCGCAACCGAGTCAAGCTCCTGCGCCAGCGCCGCGTGACGCAGCCACGGGAAGATGAGTTCCTCGCAGGTGCTCACCACCGGCAGCCCCGCCGCCAGCAACGACCGGAAGACGTCCATGCACTTGCGCAGGTCGCTCGATGTCGTCACCACCGCCACGTCGTAGCGCCCGCTGACGAGCGCCTCGTCGAGGGACGCGGTGATCGGGATGTCCGTTTTCGCCTGCGGCACCGAGTCGCGCAGCCGGCGCCCGACCAGCTCCGGCGACGTGTCGACCAGCGCGACGACTTCACCCAGGCGGCGGGTATACACATCGCCGACGATCTTCTGGCCCAGCGGGCCGAACCCCACGTGCAGAATCCGGTACATAGAACCGAGCATACGCGCCGCGCCTCCGCGCTGCGCTACACCGCCCGCTGCGCAGCGCGCCCGGTCACCACCGTGCCGAGCCAGCACACCGCGAAGGCCGCCACGCTCCCCACCACCAGCTGCCACGGGGATGCCAGCGTCGTCGACACCGCCAGCACGATCACCACGGCCAGGCCAGTCGGCATCGAAGCGACGGCCCACCGTTGCGGCACGCGCTTCAGGATCACCGCGCCGGCGAACACGCCCAGCAGCCCCGCGTAGGCGAACGGCATCACACCCAGCGCAAAGTCGATCAGGTCCTGACGGCCGCGCAGCACGATGCACGACGCGGCGAAGAAGGCCATCACCACGCCGCACAGCACCGTCGCCAGGCGCCCCGCAACGACGTAGTGCCGCTCGGTCCTACCCGGGCGTGCCGGGCGGTAGAGGTCGGCGATCACCGCGCTGGCCATCGAGTTGAGCGACGAATTGATGCCCGCCGGGCCCGCCGCGAGCACGCCCGCGAGCATCAGGCCCAGCGCACCCGCCGGCGCGTGCAGCGCCGAGAAGTCAACCAGCCGGCGCGTCGATTCGTCACCAAGGCCCGCGCCGACCACCGTCGGCACGCTCCCCATCACATCGACCCGCGTGTAGAACACGCCCATCAGCAGCCCCAGCGTGCAGAAGAGCACCACAACCGGGAACGTGATCGCGACGGTGTTGATCAGCAGGCTCTTGGCGGCCTCGCGGCTGCTCTTGCAGGCCAGCAGACGCTGCGTCAGATCCTGGTCCATCGCGAAGAACGCGATGTTGAGCAACGCCCAACCCGTCAGGCCCGTGAGGATCGTAAACGGCTTCGAAAGGTCAACGTTCTCACTCAGCGGCCCCACGACCGTCAGCCCCTTGTGTACGCCGTTGGCATCAACTGGCCCCAGCGCGATCGCGTCCCACAGCGCCTCTCCGTGCAGTGGGATGTGCCCCAGCAGGATCAGCAGGATCACCACCGCTGACCCAATGTAAACGCCGACCTGGATCACGTCGCTCCAGATCGCCGCACGCACACCCCCCGCGAGCGTAAAGACGGCGCCGAACGCCATGAACCCCGCGATGCACGCGACCAGCCCCCCCGGCGTTACCTCGCCAAAGACCGCGAGACAGAACGGCAGCGCACCGATATACACGCGCACGCCCGAGGCCATGAACCGACCCAGCAGGTACCACACACTCGCGGTGCGCCGGGCCGCGGGGCCACAGGTTGTCTCCAGCAGCTCGTAGGGCGTCTGCACGTTCAGCCGGTAGTAAGCGGGCAGGAAGACCGTGCTCACCACGATCGCCGCGACAACGACGCCGAGGTTGGCCAGCAGGTAGCGGAGGTCGCCGTTCCACCCCTTCTCCGGCGCTCCGACGTACGTGGCCGCGCTCTGCGCTGTCGCGAGGATCGAGACCGCCACCGCCCACGCGGGCATCGAACGCGCGGCGAGGAAGTACCCCTTGACGTCGCGGGCTTCACGCCTGGCGAGGAACCACCCCGCGCAGAGCAGCAACGCCACGTACGCCGCGAGGACGGCCCAGTCGGCGGTCTGGAGAGCAATGGCGAGGGTCATCGGCCGGGACTATCGGCCAATCACGGCCCGCGGCGGGAATCACCGCTTGGGGCCGTGCCTGGCGCGCCAGAGTGTCACCGCTTCTGGCTCACGCGGGTAAATCGGCACCAGCACCGAAGGATCACCCGGCGTGCACAGAGCCGAAGCTCGCAGACAATCGTCGGCGCAGAACGAGATCGCCTCGACAGTGACTCCGCCCTCTGCCAGCGCGCGCCGCACATCGGGCGGCAGATGCCCGTCGGCCAGCGCATGCCAAACGCCGCTCGCGACGATCTCCGGCGCGGTCATCATGCGCCCGCCCCGCGCCGCGTCCACTGCGCACGCGCCCCCCGCCCCGCCACCGGCTGGCACGACCGCGCACCATGCCGCGCTCCCCTTGCTGGCCATCAGCACCGCCAACGCCCCATCCACCGCGCCACCCACGCGCCGCCGCCGCTCAGATGCCACCAGCGCGCTGGGCACCGCGACCGCGGGCACGCCAAGGCCCTCCGCCAGCATCGCCGCCGTCGCGCAGGCCACGCGCGTCGATGTAAACCCCCCGGGCCCGACCGACGCCGCCACCCGCCCGACATCACGCAACGTCCGCCCGGTTGCCGCCATGAGGCGCTCGATCGCCGGCACCAGGTCGTCGCGATCACGGTCAACCTCCACCAGCGCCTCAACCGCGAGAACCTCCGGTGCGCCGCCTCCGATCAGCCCCAGCGCGACGCTCCCCCCACCGCTGCCGGGGTTCGCCGTCTCGATCGCGAGCGTCATCACGGGCTGTTGGGCGCTCTCGGGCACGGCGAACCGTACCCGCGCTGCGCCCCGCACGCCCGCGCCGTGCGAATGATCCGCCCACATGAACAGCCCCGATGCACAACGCCCGCACCCCCCGCAGCACGGGGCGATCCTGGTCAAGGTCGGCGGCTCGATCCAGGACAACCCCGCGCAGATGAAGGCCATCGCCGCCGACATCGCCGAACTCGCACGCCGCGGGCACGGTGTGATCGTGGTCCACGGCGGCGGCAAGGCGATCAGCGCGGCCATGACCGCCGCGGGTTTGCAGGCCCGCTTCGTGCTCGGGCAGCGCTACACAGACGAGGCAACGCTCTCCATCGTTGAACGCGTGCTCTGCGGCGAAGTGAACGCGCAGCTCGCCGGAGACATCACCCACGGCGGCGCGCGCGCAGAGCCGATGACCACGCTCAACCGCCCCGTGCTCTACGCCCGGCGCGCCGGCGCCACCGATAAGGAAGGCGCCCACCACGACCTCGGCCTCGTTGGCCGGGTCACACGCGTGGACACTGATCCCCTTGCCCAGTCGATCGCCGGAGGGGCTGTCCCCGTCATCGCGCCCGTCGCCCTCGACGAGGCGACACCGCCCCCCCACGCAAAGCTGAACGTCAACGCCGACCTCGTCGCCGGCCAGGTGGCCCAGTGGGAAGGCGTCGACACGTTCATACTCGTTTCAGACACCGCGGGCGTCCGCGTTGATGGCACCAACTACGCAGCGACGCTCACCGTCGCTCAGTGCGAGGACCTCAAGGCCCGCGCGGTGATCGACGGCGGCATGATCCCCAAGATCGACGCGTGCCTGATGGCCCTGGCGAAGAACCCTTTCCGTCGCGTCTGCATCACCGATGGGCGTGCCACCCACGGGCTGCTCTCTGCTGCGGTCGGTGACGACTTCCCTGGAACACGGATCGTTCGATAGCTTCTTTGGGTCGCCCGAGGCCGATCGCCTAACCGAGCCGCTCGAATTGGGCCGCCGCGCGCTCAACCGCCGGCCGCCGGCGCTCGCGGTCGATCTGCAGCACATCGCCGACAACGGCCTCCGTCGTCGGCCAGCGACCGGCACCGAGGCCGCGCAGCACCACCGGTCTGTCGGCCCCTTCGACCGTCAGCACGAAGACGTTTTCCTCGTTCCTCGCGCCGGCGAGCGGGTCAGAGGGCGAGAGTTCCACGGGTCGCACCGACGCTTCCAACCAGTCTCCCTTCCGCTGCAGCGTTGCGACAAGCCGCAGCGTGCGCCCGCCCTCGCTGATCTGCTGCACGATCCGCGGGGTAAGCTCCTCGATGCCGACGCAGGTGACGTCGTCAAGCGCGAGTTCAAAGTCAAAGACCTCACGGGCGAGCACGATCAACTTGCGGGCGGCGTCGAGCCCGCTCAAGTCGGCCGCCGGGTCGGCCTCGGCGAGCCCACGCTGCTGAGCCGCTCGCACCGCTTCACCCAGCGGCATCCCCTGGGCCAGACGGTCGAGCACGAAGTTGCACGTGCCGTTGATCACGCCGCGGACCGCGGTAACCCGCTCACCCGCTGCCACCAGCGCCGCGGCCGCCTCGACCACCGGAACGCCCCCGCCAACCGCTGCGCCCCAGCGGATCGTTGTTCCGAACCCCTGTGCCAGCGCCGACAGATCGGCGCCGTTTGGTCCGGCCAATACCTTGCTCGCCGTCACCACCTTTGCGCCGCGGGCCAGGGCCGTCCGCACCGCCGCCAGCGAAACCGCCGCGTCTGAACAGCAATCGATCAGCACATCGATATCGGCGCGGGCGGCGAGCGCGATGGCGTTGCCGCAGACCTGCAAC
>JAUXUZ010000195.1 GCA_030680655.1 Phycisphaerales bacterium | reverse complement strand
TGTCCTTGCGCCCGTAGACGGCCACCTGCAGCGTGTACTCAACCTTCGGCCCAAACTGCTCCTTCGCACGCACGAGGTTCAACTCCGGCTGCTGGCCGAGGTTGGTCAGCTCTCCCGGCGGCGCCAGGAACGCGCCCGTGAACGGACGCTTCACAACCTCCACCCCGCCGGTCCGCTCGGCCATCTTGATCGAGCGCACACGCTGCAGCTTCGCCTGGGCATCGGCGGAGGATGGGTCTGCGAACCGGCCCACCGCGACGACCGTCGAACGCCCGCCGCCGCGGCTGTCAACAAACGCCCCCGCGAGTTCGGCCTGGTCGGCGATCTTCGAGAGCATCTCCCCCGCCGCCTGCTGCTGCTGCTCCCCCCGGAACGCCGCCAGAACGATCGACCACGCCCCCCCACCCTCGCGCTTCACCAGCGGCTTCAACTCACCCGCCGGCACAGCGGGCTTCTCCGCGGGCGCAGTCTCCAACGGCTTGGGCTTGCGGCGCTGAAACATCCCGTCGTCTTCCTGCGCCCACGCACACGGCGCGTGCGCGAGGACCATCACCCCCGCGACAACCAGCAACATCAACCGGCGAACCGGAAAGGAAAACATGGGCGGCTCCTTCAACTTTTCCGGACCTATTCAAGGCCGCGCAAGGACGACGCGCAATACCAGACACATACCAAAAATCTTTTCGGGGTTTACCCGTATGAAACCAGCATAAGCACGTTTAAATCCAGCAATGACAAGGGTTTAGAAAAACTTGAGTTCAAAGTGATTCATTGAAGTTCGATCTCGGAATAACCGATATACATGGTGCAAACGACAAGCAGCGGAACGGCCACCACCACAGGGCCAACCCCCGCTGCTCTACACGCCCGAGATGGAACTCAGCGGGGGCGCGGCCAGGACGGCCAACAACCTCACGGTTGTGCTATGGCCGCGACGCACCGGTCGTTCGCCTCGTGCCGCAAGGCAAGGGAGCACGCAATGTCCTCCGTCCCCAGCTTCACACCCAGCTACTCCACTGACCGCCCCCAGGTTGTCGGCCGCATCGGCCAGCACGGCGGGCACGCACCGGCCGACGAGCTCGCACCCGTAAACCCCGCCGACAAGGTCGACACCGTCGAGATCTCCGGCGAGGCCCTCGCCGCCGCCAGCAACCCCGACACCCCCCGCGCCCTGCGCCTGGCCCAGATCAAGGCCCAGATCCAGGCCGGAACCTACGGCGAAGACGCCAAACTCACCTTCGCCGCCGACCGCATCGCCCGCCTGCTCGGCAACGGGTGAGTATTCCTTCTCCCAGTTCTATTGGGAGAAGGTGCCTGAGGCTCTGCGAAGGCGGATGAGGGTTCTTCGTTCGCCCCCACCCAACACAAAAAACTGCATCCATCGGCGCGAAACCGTCGAATACAGGTCTACAAGCAACCCCCGTGGTGAAGGCTGAAAGGCCCACCCACGGGGCGTTCCGTTTTTGGGCTGAGATGGCACCGGGCTCTCCGTACCCTCCTCCATGCCCCGCTACGAAGAGTTCCAGACCTTCCGCGCCCGACTGAACCAGCGCATCCTCTCCGAAGAGCCCGGGAAGCCCGGCGGGGGGGGCACGCTCAACACCAAGCGGTTCTTCACCCTCGACGGCAACTGCTACAAGGCCGGTGCGCTCGACGTGAAGACCAAAGAGCTCCTCGGCCTGGTCGCCAGCATGGTGCTGCGCTGCGACGACTGCGTCAGCTACCACATCGTCCAATGCGTTGACGCCGGATGCACCGACCAGGAACTCTGGGAGTGCTTCGACGTCGCCCTCATCGTCGGCGGCTCCATCGTCATCCCCCACCTCCGCCGCGCCGTTGACTTCCTGGATGAAGCCCGCACCAAACACACGCCCACTGCGCACTGACACCAGCCGATTCTCGCTCCCTCCCCCGCCTTTCAATCCGCAATCCGAAATCCGCAATCCGAAATCCCCCCCGCCCCCTTGGCCCGCTCCACCGACCCCATCAAGACCCGCCACACCGCGACGCGCATCGTCAAGACGCTGCGTGACGCGGGGTTCAACGCCCTCTTCGCGGGCGGCTGCGTGCGCGACGAGCTGCTCGGCCTCCACCCCACCGACTACGACATCGCAACCTCCGCCATCCCCGCTCAGGTCCGCACGCTCTTCCGCAGCGTCCACGAAGTGGGCGAGGCCTTCGGCGTCATGCTCGTCACCATCGACTCCACAACCGTCGAGGTCGCCACCTTCCGCACCGACGGCGCGTACACCGACAAACGCCGGCCCGACGGCGTCACCTTCTCAGACGACAAGTCCGACGCTCAGCGCCGCGACTTTACCGTTAACGCCCTCTTCCTCGACCCCACCGGCGCAACCCCCGCAACACACGGCGTCGTGTCGCCGATGGGCGGCAACGTCATCGACTACGTCAGCGGCGCTGCCGACCTCGCCTCGCGCACCATCCGTGCCGTCGGCGATGCCAACGCACGCCTCAACGAAGACCACCTCCGCGCCCTGCGCGCTGCCCGCTTCGCCGCGCGGCTCGGCTTCACCATCGAGCCCGCCACCGCCGCCGCGATCCGCGACCACGCGTCGCAACTCTCGGGCGTCAGCCGCGAGCGCATCGGTGAAGAAGTCCGGCGCATGCTCACGCACCCCGCCCCCGTCGCCCGCGCCAAGGCCGCGGCCCTGCTTCAAGGCCTCACGCTCGATGCGCCCGCCTTGGGCGAGACGACCGCTTCCACCCCCACCGCCTCCATCGCGTCGCTCCCGGCGGGAACCCCATTCGCCGGAACACTCGCCGCGTGGCTCATCGAACGCCACAGGCTCTACGTGCCGGTCGACCCGCGTCCAGACCCGCGACCGATGGTCACGCGCATCCGCGCATCGCTCTGCCTGACCAACGCCGAGCGCGATGCACTGCACGAAGTGCTCGAGTGCTTCAGCGACCTCATGGCCGGCTGGTGCACCCGTCGCATCGCCGGTCAGAAACGCTGGGCGGCCCGCGCCGGTTTTGCCCACGCCCTCGCCTGCCTACAGCCGCACCAACCCGAGGTCGCCGACAAGGTCCGAGAACGTTTGGCTCAGCTGGGATCTGATGGCATAGGCATCTCGCCCACCCCTCTAGTGGACGGCGAATCCCTCATTGAGTTAGGGTTTAGACCGGGTCCGGTCTTCAAATCATTGCTTGATCGGCTCTACGACGAGCAACTGGAAGGGCGGCTCAATTCGAAGACCCAGGCCGTGGAACTCGCCAAGGTCTGGGGCGTCTAACCAAGCACCGGAGCGGGCATTTCGCTGGGTCTCAAACCCCCAGCCGGCGTTCCGGGTAGGCTTCGGCGGCGCTACCAACTCTGGAATCGCGCCCGGTTGATTGAACGAAGACACTTACTGTCATGCTTTGGCGTCGGCGCCACTCCCGCAGCGTGTGAGAAAAAGACCATGAACATCAAAACGATCAAGAACCTCTCGACCTTTGCGTTCTCCCTGATCGCCGCGGCCGGGCTCTTCGTGCCCGCCTCGACGGTGCACGCGCAGGGCGGCAGCGACAAGAAGAAGGACCCCGACCTCGCCGCGAGCGTCAACCCCGACGACCCCAACGCGGCCAAGCTCTACTTCATCCCCGTCACCGGCGAGATCGGGCGCGACTTCGCGGTGATGACGCTCCGCGACATCATCAAGGACATGCGCACCATCCAGCCCGACTACATCATCCTCGACATCAACACGACCTGGAAGGACCAGCGCGGCGAGGATAAGAACCTCTACAACCCCGACGACGCCGCCAACGCCTACGGCGCTGTGCACCGCGTGGAGCAGATCGCCGCGCTGATCACCGACAACATCCGCGACGACAAGACGTGGGAGAAGAAGCCGCAGGTTGTCGCCTGGGTCAAGCGCGCCCTGGGCCCGTCGGCCTTCCTGCCGTTTGTCGCCCCCAAGATCTTCTACACGCCCGATGCGCTCCACGGCGGCATCGGCTTCCTCGACTTGCTCTTCAACGGCATGGGCGACGAGGTCGTCCGCGAGAAGCAGCGCTCGCTCCGGCTCGGCTGGGCCGAGGGGCTCGCGATCAAGGGCGGGCACGACCCGCGCATCATGCGGGCCATGGCCCGTATGGACTACTCGCTCTCGTACTCGCTGGTGGGCGGCAAGCCGGTGTTCTACGAGAACATCACCGACGGCGAGAACGTCCTCACCGACGACGGCAACCCCGACGCGGGCCGGGCCGACACGATCGAGAACCTGATGAAGTACAAGGGCAACGACGTGCTCACCCTCACCGCCGACGTCGCCAGCCGCATCGGCTTCGCCGAGGGCATCGCCGCAACGGGCGAGGACCTCGCCTTCGAGCTGGGCGTCAGCCGCGCCTACCGCGTCTACCGCGAGAAGGCCGCGAAGGTGGTCGCCGCCTGGCAGCACGAGAGCGCCAACCGGCGGGCCGAGTTCATGAGGCTGCGCGACGAGTCACGGCGCATCCAGGTCAACGGCGAGACGTCGTACGAGCGCAACGCGCAGCGCGGCCGCATCAAGCGAAGCCTGCTGACCATGGTCGATCTGCTCACGCGGTTCCGCGACAGCCTCTTCGGCATCGAGGGCGGAGACCCCGACGATATCGCCGACCAGATCCGCCAGCGCATCGCCCAGATCGACCAGGAGATCCGCCTCGACCGCGACGCCCCCGGTGGTGGTGGCGGCGGTCGCCTCCGTTGAACTCGCCCAACCCTGCATCCACGACACGCAGCAGCCGCAACAGAAATCGGAGACCCTCCATGCGAATCCCGCGAACCCTGAAAAACCTGCTCACCGCGCTCGCCCTCGGCGTTGCGTTGCTGAGCGTCTCGGTCAGTGCCTTTGCCGACAAGCTCTACCTCAAAGACGGCCGCGTGCTCGACGGCACGATCGTCAAGGAGGACTCGGGCTTCATCGTCTTCAGCGTCAACGGCAAGGAAGAGATCTTCGATACCGCCGACGTCTCGAGGGTCGAAAAGACCGAGCCCGCCAGGCCCGCAGCGCCGGCGGCACCCGCCGCCGCGCCCGCCGCTGACAAACCCGCGGCCGACAGGGTGGCGCCCGTCGCGCCGTCGGATCCCGCCAAGCCGACGTCAACGGCCCCCAACAACCTCCCCAAGAACCGCACGCTCACCGGGAAGCCTAACCGCATCGCGATCCTCAACTTCGGCCCTCCCGGCAGCTGGAACGAGAAGGCGGGTGACATGGTGGGCGTCGTCGTCTCGGCCAAGGCGTGGGAAGACGCCATGCCGATGCTCGACAAGGACAAGGTTGACACCGTCGTCGTGCGCATCCGTTCCGGCGGCGGCTACGGGCTCGAGGTCGCCCGCTTCAGCGAGATCTACCGCAAGTACAAGACCAAGTACCGCCTCGTCGCCTGGGTTGAGTCGGCAATCTCCGCCGCGGCCATGAGCCCGTGGAACATCTCCGAGTTCTACATGATGCCAGAGGGCAACATCGGCGCGTGCACGGGATGGAGCGGCCAGCTCGTCGCGACCAAGGGCGTCCAGCTCCTGGAGATGCTCAACCAGATGGAGGACCTCTCGGTCGAAGGCGGGCGTGACCCCAAGATCATGCGCTCGATGCAGATCATGGAGCCCCTCTCCTACAACATCGACGAGACCACCGGCAAGGTCACCTACTTCCAGGACGCCACCAGTGGTAAGTACCTGCTTAACCGTCCCGGCCAGATCTTGACGCTCAACGCCATCCAGGCGGTCGAGAGCAAGTTCGCCGTCGCGATCGCCGCGACGCCCGATGAGCTCGCTCAGGCGATGGGCGTGAAGGAGTACGAGTGGGCCGGTCACGACGCCGCCAAGTACATCGATGAGTACATGCTCACCGCGCACAAGATCGACAAGCAAGTCGGCGAGCTGGCCGTGCAGTACCGCCTCGCGCTCGGCGCTGCTCAGCAGCTCGCCAACGCCGGCGACCCCCGCTTCCCCACCGAGCTGGGCAAGGCCCGGCAGTACCTCGCGCAGATCCGTCGCTGGGTCGATGTCAACCCCAACTTCCGCTTCCACCTCGCCCAGGGGTTCGGTGCCGTGCTGTCCGACGAGTGGTTCCAGCAGCAGGAGGAGATCCTCCGGGCCCTTGCCCAGCGCGCACGCGAGGCCGAAGGCCAGCGCCGCAGGCCCTGAGCCGTTCCCGTTCCGTTGATCACAAAGCCCCGCCCCCGGCGGGGTTTTTTCATGGGCGCCCAGGGCGCGTCGTTGCGGGGCCGCCGCAGCGACGCTAACTTCACACCATGGGCACCGACGCCGCGACACCCGGTCACATGTCCCCCGACGAGTTCCGCCGGCAGGGGCACGCAACGATCGACGCGATCGCCGATTACTGGCAGGCGCTTCAATCGCCCGGTGCGCCGCCCGTGCTGAGCCGGGCTCGGCCCGGTGATGTGCTCGCAGCGCTCCCCGCCCGCGCGCCAGAACACCCAGAACCGTTCGACGACGTGCTCGCCGATATCGCGCGGGTCGTCATGCCAGGGCTCACGCACTGGCAGCACCCGTCGTTCTTCGCCTACTTCCCCAGCAACGGATCCGGGCCGGCGGTGCTGGGCGACCTGCTCAGCACCGGGCTGGGCATCCAGGGGATGCTCTGGGCCACCAGCCCCGCCTGCACCGAGCTTGAGACCCGCGTCACCGACTGGATGGCGCACGCCCTCGGGCTCCCGCGGTCGTTCATCGCCGAGCCGGACGCGTCGTCCGTATCGCCCGGCGGCGGCGTGATCCAGGGAACCGCCAGCGAATCAACGCTGGTGGCGATGCTCGCGGCCCGCCATCGCCTCCGCCGAAGTGACACTCGCGCCGTCCCCGTCGTCTACTGCTCCCACCAGGCGCACTCGTCGGTGGTCAAGGCGGCGATGATCGCGGGCATCACCGAAGAGGACGGCACGGCGCGCGTGCGGCAGATCGCGACGCTGCCCGACTGGTCGATCGACGCCGGTGCGCTCCGCGAGCAGATGCGCCGCGACCTTGCGAGTGGGCTGCGCCCGGCGATGGTCTGCGCCACCCTCGGCACCACCGGCGTCATGGCCTTTGACGACCTGGCCGCCGTCGCCGGGGCGATCGAGACCGCCGGCTCGCCGCACCCCGTCTGGCTCCACGCCGACGCGGCGATGGGCGGCGCCGCGTTCATCTGCCCCGAGCTGCGCGGGCCGCTGGCCGGCGCCGACCGCCTCGACTCGCTCTGCTTCAACCCGCACAAGTGGCTGCTGACGTCGTTCGATTGCGGGCTCTTCTGGACGCGCGACAGCGAAGCCCTGACCGGTGCGCTCTCGGTCACGCCCGAGTACCTCCGCAACGCGGCCAGCAACGCCGGCGCGGTGACCGACTACCGCGACTGGCAGGTGCCCCTTGGCCGCCGCTTCCGCTCGCTGAAGCTCTGGTGCGTGCTGCGCCATTACGGGCTCGAAGGCCTTCGCACGCACGTGCGTAACCACCTGAAACTGGCCGAGTGGCTGGAGTCGCAGGTCCACGCGAGCGACCGCTTCGAACTCGCCGCCCCAAGGCCCGCCTGTTCGCCGCTGGTCTGTCTGCGCCTGCGTGGCGACGCATCGACCCCCGAGCTCGCGGGAGCGTTGAACGGCCGTGCCCGGTCGCTGCTCGAAGGGCTCAACGCCTCGGGGAGCGCGTACTTCTCCCACACGACCCTCCCCGACACCGAGCGTCCGGGCAACCCGCCCGTCTACATCATCCGCGTGTCGATCGGCGGCACGTTCACCGCCCGGCCCCACGTGGAGCAGGCCTGGCGCCTGCTCTGCGACACGCCCGTGTGAGCCGAACGGCTCGCCCGCTTTCTGGGTACGCTTGCCCCATGACCCGAGCCTCCATCGCCGCCGCGATCACCCTCGCAACCGTGCTCATCGGCGGCTGCGCCTCGCAGGACGCCTCCGCCCTCGCGGGTGCCCGCGTCCCCGCCGATCGTTACGCGAGCACGTTCCAGGCGGCGCGGGACGTCCTGCGCGAGTTCAGGTACGCGGAGGATCGCATCGACGCGCAGCAGGGGGTGATCACCAGCATGCCGCGGAGCCAACCGGGCATCGCCAAGCCCTGGGAGGCCCGCTCGGGCGCGGCGGCGGCGTGGGAGGACCTCGTCAATTACCAGCAGCGGACCGTACGGATCTCGTTCATCACCGGCGAGCCGGGCGAGCGTGCCCCCGGCGGCAGGGTTATCGCCGCGACCGACCCCGACCGCGACTTGGCCGCGCAGCCGCAGGAGACAACGCTGCTTGTGCGTGTGGTGGTGGAGCGCTTCGAGCGCGATGGGCGGCGTGTGAGCGCAGATTCTGTTCGCGTTGGGCGCCGGGCGGTGAACCCTGTGCTAGAGCAAGGTCAGTGGGCGCGCGCGCTGGTGCAGGTTCAAGACGACACCGTGCTCGCCAGCGACCTGCTCCGCGCCATCGTGGCGCGCGGTGGAGCACCGTCACCCGACGCGCCGACGCCGGCACCGTAGATCTGGTCACAGCCGCGTGCGGCCGCTCGCTCCGGTCGAACGGACCGGCGACGCGGGTCCGTCGATCCCGCCCGAGCGGACCTGCACCCGCGGGCCGATGTGCCCGAGGGCCCGCGAAACCAGTTCACCCCGGTTCGATGCCCCCAGCTTGCGGTGCAGGCTCTTGACGTGGTCGTGAACGGTGTACACGCTGCGCCCAAGCGCGACGGCGATGTCGGGCACTTTCTCGCCCGCCAGCAGGTGCCACAGCACCTCTTCCTCGCGCGGCGTGAGCCACTGTGAACGGTCGGCGGTGATGAACGCCGCCGCGACCTTTGTCGCCAGCATCGGCAGCACAGCCTCGAGCACGGCAGATGCCATCGATGAATCGAGCAGGCACTGCTCCGCGTCGGCGGTTGCCGGGCAAGCGATCTCTGCGAGTACCACGCGCGACTCGCCTGTTCCCGGCACGGCGACAACCCCCGCGACGATCTCACCGACCTCGCCGCCGCCGGTGCTCGCCCATCGCTTCCACACGGGGCTCTCCGCCCTCCTCAGTCCGGCGAGGCCCGCCGTCGTGGTTGCGAGTGTCTGGCGCGTGATCGGTCCGAGCGACCAGCCGACCCACTCACCCACGCGGTACCCGCGGCGGAGCTCGTCAAACCCGTCTGGAACCGGTGGCGTGCTCTCGGCACTGGCCAGGACGCCGCCGATACCGGGGTGCGCATCGATGGGCCACGAGTCGTCGCTGCGAGCCGCGCCGGCAAGCTCCACTTGAATCAGGAACCCGCGCGCATCGAGGCTGCCGATCAGCACGCTCGCGCTGCCGCGCCCCACGGCGCGCGCAAGTGACCCGGCGGCGCGGTCCGCCCAGTCGGTCGTCGCCACTCCGGGAAGGTGCCCCAGGGTTTCGGTGATACACGATGTGAGGATTGCGACCCTTTTCATGCCACTCTCATTCAGAGCATCGGACCTAGGGGCGCAAAGCACGTGCGAGTGGTCGGGTGGAGAATACGGTCCGACGCATGGGAGCCTGAGAGCACCACGACCACGAGGGAATCAACCCGCCCAAAGCGGGTACGCCCACGCTTTGAGTATACAGCAACCTTTTCGCATGCCAAGGGTGTTCTCAGAATGGGAAATGGCAGGATTCACCCCCCCGACATGCCGATAACCAGTCAGATTGCCCGATAGAATCAGGCAAGCCGCGCAGCCGCGGCCGGTAGGCCATTGGAGGGCCACGATTTGATGCAGATGGAACGCGCAACAACAAGCAGGATCGCGCTCCTGGCTTACCCCCTATTTGGGGTGTTTATCGCTTCCGGCTGCCACACATCAACTTCCAGCGATCGTTCCGCGGCTGAGCAACCCGTCACATCGATGACCACGGGGGTCTCCGGTTCCGGGGCGGTAAGCCAACTCGACTTCTTTGAGGCCCTCGAGCAGCGTTCGAGCGTCACCTGGGATGAGCTGCTCGCCAGCGTGCTGCTCGCCGCCGGCAAGCGCACCGACGGTGACTTCATCGATCGGCTGGGCGTCGCCAGGCGGGCCGGCATCCTTGATGGGCAGCTGCCTCCAGGGCCCGATGCGCTGGCCACACCCGCCGACCTCGCCCGGGTGCTGCTGCGTGCGCAGGGTGTGCGCATCCGCGAGACGCTCTCTGACGACGAAGCGCTCGCGCTGGGTGTGCGGCGCTCGCTCGTGCCACAGGACCTGCGTGCGGGCGATCATCTCACCGGCGCGGTCGCCGTGCGGGCGCTCGCGGCCGCGGGCCAGCCCGTTCGCCCGCCAGCCCGCGTCGTTCCTTCAATACACCAGCAGCCCTCCAACCCACCAACCGGCGGGAGCAATCCATGAACCGCGCAACGATGATCGCCACGCTCGCTGGGCTGACCCTCTCTGCGACAGCGCTGTCGCAGACCAGCAAGGTCGACCCGCATGACCCCGCCAAGCCGCCGGTGCCAGGCGCGACGCCCGGACCGGGGCTCACCGCCAAGCCGAAGCCGCCGATCAAGCCGGCGATCGTTGACC
>JAUXUZ010000003.1 GCA_030680655.1 Phycisphaerales bacterium | reverse complement strand
CCTCGAGGATGCCCGGCCCGTCGAGCACCTTGCCCACCTCGGGCGTGATCGCCCCGCTGGTGCGGTCGAGGATCACCATCAGGTCGTCGAGCTGCGAGTAGCCGACGACGAGCTTGAGCATGAAGCGGTCGAGCTGCGCTTCGGGCAGCGGGTAGGTGCCCTCCTGCTCGATCGGGTTCTGCGTTGCGAGCACAAGGAACGGCGCGTTGAGCTTGTACGTGGTGCCCGCAACGGTGACGCTCCGCTCCTGCATGGCCTCGAGCAGCGCGCTCTGCGTCTTGGGCGTGGCGCGGTTGATCTCGTCTGCCAGCACGATCTGAGCGAAGATCGGGCCCTTCTGGAACTCGAACTGGCGGCGTCCTGTCGCCTGGTCTTCGGTCACGATGTTGGTGCCCACCACGTCGGCGGGCATCAGGTCGGGCGTGAACTGCACGCGGTTGAACGGCAGCGTGAGCGACTGGGCCAGTGTCTTCACCAGCAGCGTCTTGCCAAGGCCCGGCACGCCCTCCAGGAGCACGTTGCCGCCGGCGAAGAGCGCGATCAGCACACCCTCGACCACTTCCTGGTGGCCGACCATCACCTTGCCGATCTCGTCGCGCAGGCGCAGGAAGTTGCTGCGGAACTGCTCACACTTGGCCTTCACCTCGGCGGGCGTGGCGGGGAGGGTCTCGGTTGCTGTTGCCATCGGTTCGTCCTTCAAGCAGGAACACAGAGGTCGCGGAGAGAGGAGGAGGGACACAGAGGAAAAGAAACCAGGGACACGGAGTTGAATTCAGGCTTCAGACATTGGCGTTCTTGTGGATACGGCCGTAGATGCCGTCTTTGAGCCGACGGGTGTTGAAATTCAGGAGCAAGCCCAGGGGTATTCCAGAGGCGTTCAGATAGCTCACGAGTGTGGCAAGGTAGATATCCGGCACAGACTCGACGGCCTTGAGTTCTACGATAACGAGGTCGTTCACGACAAGGTCCAGCCGCATCGGAGGCAGCGCAAGCCCCTTGTACGTCAAACGCACTTCCCGCTGACGATCAACTTTGAGGCCGCGCAGTACGAGTTCGCGAGCCAGAGCATCTTCATACAAACGCTCGGGCAATCCAGGCCCAAGCGCAGTGTGGACGGCGAACGCTCCGGCGAGCAATTGGTGCGTCACCGCGTCCCACTCCGCAGGAATGACCCACGCTTCAGCCTCAGACTCTTCAGCCATCAGCTTGAACCGGTCTACGTTTTCCTCAGCACTGACACTCATTCTGCTTCACGTCCTCTTGTCTTCTGCCTTGCCTCTGCGTTTCTCCGTGCCCTCTGTGTTCACTCTTCAGCTTTGATCGATGTCGTCCTGCGCTCGCTTCTTGGCCCGCATCAGCCGGCTCAGGCCCGCCTCGGCGTCCTGCTTCGCCTGTTCGACGCTGGGGCCCTCGGCCGGTGCGCCGCGTGATTCGATTGGCGCGCCGGGCCCTGTGAACTCCTCCATCGAGCGGTTGGACTTGCGGAGGTAGGCGATCTCTTCAGCTGTGGCCTCAAACTTGGCCGACGACGCCTCGCCGTGTTCGCTCCCATCGAGCCCAATGCTCTGCCCCACGCGCCCGCCGCCCGCCTCTGCCTGCTTGGCCATCCGCTCGCGGGCCTTCTCACGGGCCACCTTGAGCGCATCGATCTGCTCGCCCGCCTGCTCCTTCGCCTTGCCGAAGAGCCCGGCGACGCTGCGCGCGATGAGCGGGATGTCGATCCGCACGCGGCGCACGGCAACGTCAACGAGCCACACCCCCAGCATCAGGATCAACGCGCCGACCCAGATCGGCCGGAGGCTCACCGGCATGGTCATCGCCTTGCGGTCCCACAGGTCCTTGGCCTCGGGCGTGAACGCCAGCACGCGCCCGCCGGTCCGCTTGGCCACCTGTTCCAGCAACGCCGCGTTGTCGCGCAGCGAGCGGTACTCGTCGGCGAACGGGCGGGTGATCGCGGCCTGCACCGCCCCGCGGATCGCGCCGGGCCCCTCGCCGCCGCCGTCGTAGCCCATGCTGATCGTGTGCGACCCGGCCTTGGAGGTATCGACGGTGGACTCGTAGCGGCCGGGCCCGGTCTGAACCAGGTCGAACGAAGTCGCAACACCGTCGGGCGAGACCGCGCGGGCGCGCCAGTTGAGGAAGTTCATGCGCTCCCCCTTCTCGTCGACGGCCTCGACAATCACGCGTGTCTTCTCGCCCTCGTCAACCGTGACGATGCGGATGTTCTGGTCGCTGGCGGGGCGCATCGCCCACTTGATGTGCTGATCCCAGAATTGGCGGTACTGGTCCCAGCCCATCCACCGCGAGGCCCACTTGCCCGTCGCGTCGCTGGTGAACGTGACTACGCGTCCGAGTCCGTGCTGCCACTGCGCCAGGATCGGGTCGTTCTGAGCACCGCGAACGGAAACCTGGCTGAGCCCCTCACGGTCGGCCGCGACGACGTAGCCAGTCACCGCGGGCAAGAGCGAGATACCGCGGAGACCCTCGGTGATGGTGGTGATCTGCGGGATAAGCGGGTCACCCTCCCAGATCAGCGAGCGCTTGACGGTCTGGGCTTCTTTGATGAAGATCTCGGGGATGCTGCGGAGGTTGCCCGTGGTGTCGGTGATCTCGTGGTACGTGCCGTTGGTCCTGTCGGCGATGCGCTTCATCTTCGACAAGTCGGCCGCGCCCTTGAAGGGCGAGTGGGGAAAAACGGCAACGGTCGAGATGCTGATCTTGGCGGCGACGTACTGCGCCAGCAGCGCGTCGGTGGGGGGCTGCGGATCACCGTCGCTGATAATGATCACGTGCTTCTGCCCGGCCGGAACGGCCGTCAGCGACTTGTACATCGCCTGCAGCATGCTCTGAAAGTCGGGCGCATCGCCGTACGTCAAGCCGCCCAGCGCACGCTTGGGTGCGCTCTTGTCGCCCACCACCTGCAGCGGGAAGACCCATCCGCCGGCGGGGTCCTGCCAGTTGTACTCGATCACGCCGACGAGGTCCTGCGCCTGCAGCGCATCGATCGCGGCCTCTGCGCAGCGCCGGCCCCAGAAGTTGCCGTTGGGCATCTCGCAGCTGTGCATCACCAGGCCGAGCGCTCCGCGGGGCATCTGGCGCTTCTGGGGCGGGTCGAGCTTGATCGGGAGGATGTCGGCGACGGTGCTGCCGATCCACCCGCCCGCGCCGAAGGACTGATCGCCGCCGACCATCACCATGCCGCCGCCCAGGTCATGCACGTAGGTCTTCAGGTCCTCCTGCTGCGACTGGCTGACCTCGCTCGCTGAAACGTTGACGAGCGCAACGCACTCGTAGCTGCCCAGCTCGGCCAGGCTGCTCCAGGCCTCGTACGGCTCCTTGACAGTGATCGTGCGCGAACCCGCCTCGATCGCCCGCACCAGTTCCTTGGCTTCGTCGGGTCGGCTCGTCAGCACGAGCACACGCCCCTGCCCGCCAATGAACGTGACGGCCAGTGCGCGGTTGTTCTCCGTCAGCGTGTCGGGGCTCTTGCCGTCGGCGTCGGGCAGCGGCTCGAAGATCGCCTCAAACTTCACGGGCCCGTTCGCGGGGAGCCTGATCGGCACGGCCTGGACGTTGGTCCCCGCGACCAGCTCGACCTTCGCGGCCAGATCGTCGCTCGCCTGATCGAGGTCCACCGGCTGGCCGTTCATCAGGATGCTCAGCTTCCCCTTCGCCGGCTTGGTCGAGACGATCACGGCCTTGAGCACCGCCACCTCGCCCGGGCGCGCGGTTGAAGGGGCGATCAGCTTGTCGACGATCACTTCCCGGTCGATGGCGTAGCGGATCGGGAGCACGTCAACGGGGATCCGCGCTGCCTCCGCCGAGCGGGCGGCGTCCATCAAGTCGCCCATCGTCTCGTTGCCGTCGCTGACGATGACGATGCGGTTAGCGGCGTTGGGGGGCATCACGGCCATGGCACGGCGCAGGCCGCTGGCCAGGTCGGTCGCGTCGGTGGGGCCGACATCCTTGATATCGAAGCCGTCGAGCCGTCGCGGGATGATCTGCACGCTGGCGACGCGGGCCGCGGTGACGACACCGAGCAGGTTGTCGGGGTCGTTGCGGTTCTGCTCTTCCCACTTCTTGAACGAGTCGGCGAACTTGCTGTTCACCTCGCGCGGCTGGCTCTTGCTGGCGTCGAGCACAACCGTGACCGCCATCTGCGTGTTGGTCCGGCGGAACTGCGGCTCCGCGAGCGTGCCGATGATGAGCGCAACGCAGAAAAGCCGGATGCCCAGCGCGACTTTGCGGGTCCGTGAGGAGAGCCCCGACAGAGTCTTGCGCCCGATCCACAGGATCAGCGCCACGACCGGGATGAGCACAACCCACCACCAGGGACGGTCAAACGAGATGATCAACGCCAGGCAGGTCATGGGTTGCTGGGCCGTGGGGAGCGGGTTGGGAGCGTGCCTGTGGTCACGCCCGCCAGGGGAGGTACGGTACCAGAATCGGTCGCAAAGTGCACACCCGCGGAGGGGAGTTTCAACTCAATCAGGCGGTGGTTGCGGGCATCGACCACGAACCCCCGTCGTCCAACGGCCGCCAGAGCCCATGGTTCAGCAATCTCGCCGTCACCGGAGCCGGGGGCGCCGAACAGGCCAAGGCACGTGCCGGTATCGAGGTTGACCCGCTGCAGCCGGTTGTTGCCAAACTCCACCACCATGGCGGTGCCATCCTCGAGCATCAGCATGCCCCTTGGGTGCCAGAACTGCCCGGCGGAGCGCCCCGGGACCCCCGCGCCGTTGAGCCACGCGATGAGCCCGCCGTCGAGCGTGAAGCGGCCGAGGCGATGGTTGACCGAGTCGGTGACGATCAGTTCGTCAGGCCGGTCACCGCTCGCCGGCCGGAGCGCGAGCGCCTGCGGACGTTGGAAGCCGCTCGGGTCGGCGGCGTCTCCGGCGTGCCCGAACTGACCGACAAACCTCATGCCTTGCGACGCCCCGGCGCTCTCCGGTTCAAACATGCTCACGCGGTCGTTGCCGCCGAACTCGCTCACATAGACCCGCTTGATGGTCTTGCCGTCTGGCTGGCTGAGCACAAGCACATCGCTGGGGTAGGTGAACTCGCCCGGACCGGTGCCGTAGGTGCCAAAAGAGAGCAGCAGTTCCGGTTGCTCGGTGTTCATGCTGCCGTCGGTCGGCAGGAGGGGCATGGCATAGACCAGCACACGGTTGTAGTGCGTGTCGGCCACCCACACGGCCCCGGCCCCGTCGCCGTGCGGCGAGAGCCCGATCGTCACCCCTGTTGGATACCCAAGGTGCGACTCGGGAAGTCGCCAGACAGCCAGGCACCGGCCATCGTCTGGTTTCAGCACCTGCACCCTTCCCGAACGGTCAATCACAACAAGGTGTCGCCCGTCGCTGTCGATCGCGCGCGGCTTGATGAACCGGCCCGGTGCGTCGCCAGGCCCGCCGATACTCGTTCCCGGTGTCAGGGGGCTCGGCGTCTCGTTCGCGGCCCGGCGGCATCCGCCCAGAGCCAGCAATCCGACGGCACACCCCACAACGCCTACGGCGAGCGCCCCGGGTCGGCTGTGCTGTCCTCTGCTTCGCCGCGTCAGGCTGCCTCCCAATGCCGGAGCGTATCGCACCCGGCGCTCAGGGTGCAGACTCGCCTGTTGGTCTACCGGTTCGGTACGCGGCCCGATGCAGCCGGTTCATCCAAATGCCCGGGCGAGCTGGCCGCGCGGGAGACGAGATAACCCCCCAACCCTGCCAGCACCAGGCCTGTTGTCAGCACACTTACTCCAGCCGCCGCCAGTTCGTGGATCGAGTTCATGTGCAGGTGGTCGAGCATGACCTGCGCCAGTGACCGGTAGCCGGGCGGCT
>JAUXUZ010000194.1 GCA_030680655.1 Phycisphaerales bacterium | reverse complement strand
AGACCCTTCATCGCACCCCGGCCGCGCACGAGTCACACGCCGGCGGCGGCGGGCACGTGGTGATGGACCCCGACGGCGAGCACGACCCGCACGCGACGCGCTTCGGCGACTTCCTCAAGGCCTGTATCAAGCTGGGGGGCTCCGACCTCATCATGAAGTCAGGGCAGGCGCCGCGCATCCGCCTGCGCGGTGCGCTCAAGGCTCTCGACACCGCCCCGGTGACCGGTGAAGAGTTCCTGCAGATCGCCAAGCACATCCTCTCCAAGGAGTTGATGGACGACCTGCACAAGTTCGGCTCGGCCGACTTTGCGTACGACTACGACGACAACACCCGCTTCCGCGTCAATATCTTCCAGGCGCGCGGCAAGCTCTCCTGCGCGTGCCGCTTGATCACGGCCACCATCCGCCGCTTCGACCAGCTCTTCCTACCGCCGATCATGGAGCAGATCGCGCTGCAGCCCCAGGGCATGGTGCTGCTGTCGGGCGTGACCGGCTCGGGCAAGACGACGACGATCGCGGCCATGCTCGACTACGTCAACGAGCGCAAGCCGGTGCACATCGTCACCATCGAAGACCCGATCGAGTACCTGCTGACCGACAAGAAGGCGACGATCAACCAGCGCGAGATCGGCATCGACGTCAGCGACTTCAAGACGGCCCTGCGAGCCCTGGTCCGCGAGAACCCCGACGTCGTGCTCGTGGGTGAGATGCGCGACAAGGAGACGTTCGAGGCCGCGCTGCACGCGGCCGAGACGGGCCACCTTGTCTACGGAACGATCCACGCGTCGAGCTCGACGCAGACGTTCAGCCGCATCTACGGCCTCTTCGAGGCGGAGGAAGTGGAGCAGGTGCGCAAGATGCTCGCTTACCAGATGCGTGCGTTCGTCTACCAGAAGCTGCTGCCGACGATGCACGCGGAGATCGCGCGCATCCCGGCCCTTGAGATCCTGGTCAACAACCCCATCGTTCAGAAGTTCATCCTCGAGGGGCGCGAGGGCGAGCTCCGCGAGTACCTCAAGAGCGTCGAGGCGCGCCAGCAGGGCATGGTGGACTTCAACGGCTCGCTGCTCGAGCGCGTCGAGCAGGAGTACGTCCACGTCCGCGTCGCCCTCGAGGCCAGCCCCAACGCCGACGACCTGCAGATGCGCCTCAAGCGCATCGGCGGCGTGAACATGCGGTAGACGGGAACATCGGCGGCCTACGGCCAGTAATTGGCGGCGCCTTGCCCCATGTTGGAGAAAGGGCGAGTGCTGTCCCTGTGCTCCCGCACAGGGCCCGTTGTCCTAAACTCCCGCATGGGAGCACCGATGTCCAAGTTCATGCTGACCCTCTTCCTGCTCACGCCCTTTGCGATGGCCGGGAGCATCTACTTCGGCATCCCAACCAAGGGACGCAGCCGCAACGCGACCGCGCCTGCCTTGGCCGCGCCGGCGCCCGGTAAACCCGCGGCGCAGCCCGTCGCGAAGGCCAAGGGTGTCCGCCCCGAGACGCTCAAGCAGGGGTACATCATCCGCGTGAAGGATGCCACCGGGCGTGCCTCGCCCGACTCGCCGATCTACCTGGCACACAGCCACAACGGCTGGGACCCCGGCAGCGAGAAGTTCAAGCTGCAGGCCCGGTCGGACATGTCGTGGGAGATCATCATGACCCCCGCCGCGGCCGACAGCGCGATGGAGTTCAAGTTCACCCGCGGGTCGTGGGAGACCGAGGAACTCCAGGACGACATGGCCGTTCCCGGCAACCGCATGCTCCCGGAGGTTGATGCCAAGTACCTGACCAACGGCGAGAAGCCCGAGTTCTCCTTCACGATCCCCAGGTGGGGCGATCAACGGCCCAACGTGCAGGCGCGGGCCGACGTCAACCCGTACTACTTCCTCAACGTCACCGGAACGGTGAAGCGCCTCGAAGTGGTCGGCGGCGATGCCGCGCCGTTCAAGCGTGACCTGCTCGTCTGGCTGCCGCCCGGCTACGACGCGCCGGAGAACAAGGACCGCCGCTACCCCGTGCTCTACATGAACGACGGGCAGAACATCTTCCAGAAGCACCCGGCGATCCCCGCGGAGTGGGGGGTTGACGAGGCCGCAACAAAGCTGATCAACGAAAAGGCCGTCGAGCCGCTCATCATCGTGGGCATCCCTCACGCGGGCAAGCTGCGGATGGTCGAATACGTTCCGCCGACGGGCGGCTCTTCCGCGGGGGGGGCCGGCGAGGCCGGCGGCGAACGCTACATCAACTGGGTGATCTCCACCGTCATGCCGCGCGTTGAGCGGGCCTTCCGCGTGCGCACAGGGCCCGAGAGCACCGGCATCGGCGGCTCGTCGCTCGGCGGTTTGATCAGCCTGTACGCAGGCTCAGCGCACCCCGAGGTGTTCGGCAAGGTGCTCGCCGAGAGCCCGAGCCTCAACTTCGGCAAGGCCGACTACGGGGCGCGGTTTGCGTCAGGCGCGGCAAAGTGGCCGGGCAAGGTCTATCTCGCCGTGGGCGGGTCGGAGCTCGGCGCCGGCAAGCAGGAAGGCAGCGACCGCTACGCCGCGGCCGTCAAGTCGCTCAATCAGTCGCTGCGCTCCGCGGGGTTTGGGGACGATCGGCGGGTCTTTGTCTTTGACCAAGCGGCAGAGCACAACGAGGGTGCGTGGGCGAATCGGTTCTCAGCCGCGTTGCGGTTCCTCTTCCCCGCCCAGCCCTAGGCCGCCTCGCTCGGGTGAGATGGGTCCGGATAGGTGATGGAAGTGCTCAGAACCAGCCGGAAACCGGCGTGTTGTCGCGTGCGCTGTCGGCACGAACTCCGCGAGCGATGCAAGGAACGTGCCCCCCGCCGACATGTGGCAAGTAAGCAGCAGGTCCGAGTCGGGTAGACACAGCGAAAGCGTCGCACATGTCCAGGCACATCGCTCTTGAATTGACCGCGTCCGCCGCAGCCTCGGGTCTTCCGGCGGCGCAGAAGGCCCCGGTCGCTGATTATGGATGCCGCATCGTCGGCTGAATCTCGAGTTCTGCTCCCGCGCAGCGCGGGAGACTGGTCCGGTCACACAGTTCATCTTTCCAGCGGGCGTCCCCACACGCCCGTTGGATCGATGGGCCTTTGGAAATCTCGGCTACGCTCGTTCGCACATGGCCCGTACCCGCACGAACCCCCGGCATGCCCGCTCCGCGCCCGCGCGCGCGGGTGGTCCTGCGCCCGGGTTCTGGCAGGCGAGCACCCGCCGCGCTCAACGTGCGAGGGGTGCCTGATGCCCGACGCGTCCACGCCACTAAGCGCCGCACCGGCAACGGCCAGCGCCGACCCCTTCGCCGCGATGTTCGCTCTCGCCCGTCCGAAGATGTTCCTGGTGGCGCTGGCGATCGTGGCCGACCGCACAGAGGCAGAAGACGTGCTCCAGGATGCCACCATCACCGGGCTCAGCAAGTTCCGCGCGGGCGAGTTCCGCGAGGGGAGCAACTTCGACGCGTGGATGGCGCAGATCACCCGCTTCACCGCGCTCAACGCGCGCCGGGCCCGGCACGCGGCGCCCTCGTCGCTCGGCGATGCAACTGAGCGCCTCGGCGGCGCAGCACCATCAAGCGGTCGCTCCGGAGGCCGCGTGCCGCCGGTGGATGTCGATGGCGACGATGCGGTCGCCCTCCGGCGTGCGCTCGACGGCCTTTCTGAGACCGCGCGTCTTTGCCTGCTGCTGCGGATCGTTGGTGGCCTGGCTTACAGCGCTATCGCCACGATCACGCAGTTGCCCGAAGGAACCGCCATGAGTCACGTCCACCGCGCACAGCGTGCGGTCCGTCAGGAGCTGACGGCTCTCGCCGACGGCGCGCACGATCCATCCTCTCGTCAAGGGAGCCGCGCATGAGCACCCAGCCTCCTGAGCAACCCAGCATCGATGACCGGCTGGAGCGGTACCTCGACGGGCTCATGTCCGCAGAGGACGCCGCCCGGTTCGAGGCCGAGATCGCCGCCAACAGCGTGCTGCAGGGGCAAGTCGCCGCGCACCGGCGCATGTGCGGAGCGCTCATGGGGTATGCGGCAGCGCCGGGCGCTGCGACCCTCGACGAGGCGCCGCGCCCGATCGCTCTCGCTACAGCCCATCGGCGCACGCCGATGCAGTGGGTGAAGTTCGCCGCCATCGCCGCGTCGATCGCCCTGCCGGTGGCCGTGGCGGTGTGGTACTTTGCGCCGCGCCCACAGCCGGCGGAGTTCAGGCCCCTGACGTCGCAGCAGTACCAGCAGAAGAACCGGGAGTTGATCCTGCGCGAGTACCGGGCGCAGGTCGCGTCCGGCTTCAAGCCGAAGGAGGTCTGCACCACCGACGAGGCCTTTGTCGCGTGGACCACCAAGGCGCTCGGGCACGGGCTGCGGCCATCCCACGGTGTGGCAGTTCCTGGGCGGTCTGAGCCGGTGCTGGCGGGCTGGTCGCGCGGCGACATCTTCTCGTCCTACACGGGGCTTCTGCTGGCAAGTGTTGACGGCCAGCCCGTGATGGTTGTGATGGATAAGGCGCCCCCCGAGCGGATGGTGCCTGCCGAGGACGCATCCGGCACGCCGCGCCTGTTCCGCCGCAAGGTCAACGGCGTGTGGCTGATCGAGGTCACACCGCTGGCCGAGGCGAGGGTCATCACGGGGATCGAGGCCGCGGCCCCTTGACCGCCGCGGCACGGTGGTGAGCGCGAAGATTGTGTCGCGCAAGCGACCGGAAAATCACTATTCGCTGCAAGGTCTGGCCCGCCCGCGGCAAGTCACGGTGTCCCATTCACCCCCTTTGAGGAGAGAGACCCGTGAACACTTCCCGTACTTGTCGCTTTGCCGCCACTGTGTTGCTTGCCGCCGTTGCAACCGCAGCACCCGCCGCAGCTGAGACCATCGTGCTCCGCAGCGGTCAGGTCGGAGCCTTCCCAGGCCTCCCCGGGCAGTTTGACAGCAATGTCACCTTCGGCAACACCGTCCCTACTGGCCCTCTCAGCGCGAGCCCTTTCGTGGCGGCTGATTTCAACGCCGCGGCGAGCAACCCCTCCCTTTGCATCACGCCACATTCGGCGTGGATCCCGGGTCTGACGTTTGACCCGCAGGCCCGGTGGATCGGGACCGACTTTTACCCCGGCACAACCCTTGGTGCCTCGGCAAGCACGCTCCACCGCATCGCCTTTACCGTGACGACTGTCGGTATCACCAGCGCCTCGATCTCAATGGCGTGGTCGGCCGACGACGGCCTGGGTGACATTGTCTGGGGTGGGGCCAACCCGATCGGCGCGTACCTGCGTGACTCGTTCGGTAACGTGACCGCCCTGACACCCGCCGCGGGCGGCAACTTCACGATCGAGTCATCGATCATCAACTACAACATCCTGGGTGCCATCACCACCGGCGTCAACGAGCTGTTCTTCTATCAGCGGGACCAGGGCGGCGCCCCTTCGGGCCTGATCTTCGGCGCAGAGCTGCACATCGTGCCCACGCCCGGCGTGGCCGCGATGCTCGGGCTCGGTGGACTCGCGACGCTCCGTCGTCGTCGCTGACCGAAGGTCGCAAGCGCAACGTCTATGGGTCGCACCGTGCCGAAGGGTCCGGTGCGACCCTTTCCTTTGTAGAAGCGGTTCCGCTAGGAGCACCCGCCAAAGAACCGGTCGATGAACACGATGAAGTCGTTGTTGTCGAACGCCCCGTCGGGCCCGGGCGCGCCGCCCTGGGCGCCGAAGTCTGCCCGCGCATCTTGCATGAAGAAGTAATCGATCAAGACGATGAAGTCGTTGTTGTCCAGCACGCCGTCGTGCCCGGCGACTCCGCCCTGGACGCCGATGTCGGCCACGCACGGAGATGGGAACGCTCGCACGCGGATGTTGTCGATCCCCGTGTTGATCTGCCGTCCGTTGACGGTTGTGAAGCGGATCGACCCGATCGCCGTCTCGGACGTGATGCCCAGGTAGCCGATCTGGGTGCTGTTGTGCGACTGGGTGAAGGTGCCGAGCACGGCGCCGCCGGGTCCGAAGACCGTCAGCGTCCCCGGCCCGGAACCGTTGAGGTACGTCTCGAAGCCGAAGGCGGAGACGGGCGAAGCGAAGTCGAGGCGCCAATCTTCGTTGCCGTTGGCGGTCAGCACCGTCGAGCTGGTCACCGCTACGCCGAAGTTGGCCGCGCCGGGCCCGAGGATGTAGACGTTGGCGAACGGCTCGCCGTCGAGCGCGGTGAACACGCCCACCGGCAGGACGAGCGTCGGCAGCAGCGTGTCGCGCGGCCCGGCGGTCTCGAAGTTCTCTATGACGGGCAGCGGGCCGGTTGCCGCGAGGAACGTCTGCATGGTCGAGTACTGCACGAGCGTGGGGGCACCAGCGTGCAGGCGGTCCGCACCTGTGAGTGCCACCGTCGTTCCCAGCAACAGTAATCTCGCGTTGATCGTGATCGCCATCTGTAGCCTCCGGCGCGGCGGTTGTGGGTCAGGTCAGTTTACCGCGGGAACCGACTTTGGGGCGGACTATCTGGATCAATCTGTCTGCCCGAGGGTCAGGCGAAGGGGTTGCCGCTCGCTGGAGCTCGCCGCGTTGATTGCGTTTCCGCCCTCGTTCTCACCAGCAGGGGGTGAAAAACTGGTTGATGAAGACGACGAAGTCGTTGTTGTTGAAGAGGCCGTCAGGGCCTGCTACGCCGCCCTGGCTGCCGACATCTGCGAGGGGGTTGCCGTTGAAGAAGTAGTCGATGAAGACGATGAAGTCGTTGTTGTCGACCGCGCCGTCGGCGCCCGGCGCGCCGCCGGACTGGCCGATGTCGGCGGCGTTGCAGCGGCGGTCGCCGTCGTTGTAGTGCTGCGAGATGCGGTTGGGCAGGAGCGCGGTGCAGTAGAGCGCGGCCTCGTCGATCTGGCCGGCGTAGCCGACGTTCCAGGCGGGCGCATAGCCGATGCTCCATCCGTTGGCCGCGTTCACGCCGGTGGGGGCGCGTGAGCCGACGCCGATGAGGTTGTTGTTACCCTGGAGCTGTCCGTCGACGAAGATCGAGTAGTTCCAGCCGCCGCCGGTCACGAAGTAGCTGCGCGTGCCAACGATGTGGTGCCAGCGACCGTCGGCGACGTTGGATGTCGAGATCGCGCCGGTGAAGACGCCGGGGCCGTCGAGGACGAACATCGCCTTGCCGGGCTGGTTGCCCAGGGGTGAGTACCCGACCACCATCGTCAGGGACTGGTCAAGCGGCGCACCACGCTGGGTCATGACCACGCCGGCGGAAGTGTTGGTGGTGCGGACCCATGCCTCGAGCGAGAAGGCGCCGAAGATTCCGCAGCTGGTGGTGCCGGGGGCAGTGACGGAGATGCCGTTGACGCCGGATACGCCGCCGGTGAGGTTCATCGCGGTGCCCCAGAGGCCGTCGGTGATCAGCGAGGGGTTGCCGAAGTACGTGCCGGGATGGTCGCCGCAGAAGCCGAGCGCGCCGCTCGTGCGCTTGTAGTCGGCGGCGGTGTTTGAGCGGCCGTCGTTAAAGCGCCAGAAGCCGAGGGGGTTGTCGACCATGACCGACGATGAGTAGACGTCACCGTTGGGGATGTTGCAGGTGAAGGTGGAGGTGAACGTGCCACTGGGTGTGGCGCCGAAGAGGCCGCCCACGCGGATGAGGAAGCGCTGACCCTGCGTGCAGGAGACGGTGGCGTAGCCGCCGCCGGCTGAGCAGCCGCCGACGCCGCAGGCGATGGGGGGCTGGTTGGTTCCGCAGGCGGAGAGGTTGTAGATGTTGGTGGCCTGGGTGCCGGGGGCGCCGCAGGTGGAGAAGGTCATGGTGCCGTCTGCGGGGGCGGTGGAGGTGAACCAGACATCCTGGAAGAGTGTGAACCCGCCGCTGCAGTTGGGGGGGGAGGTGTCGGTGATGGCGTTGGTGGCGACGACGGCGCGGGCGGTGCCGGGTGGCACTTCGATCGCGCCCGAGCAGAGGTCGTTGACGGGGCGGTTGGGGGCGGTGATGTTGAGCTGGACCGCGCCCTTGTTGTTGTTCCAGCCGCTGACGCGGATCCAGTAGGTCTGGCCGGAGAAGACGTTGACCGATACGCGCGAGGCGGCGGTGTTGGCGCTGCAGGTGGCGTCGTCGTCGTTGCACCCGCCGGAGACGAGCGTGCCGCCGGAGCCGCAGCCGCCCGGAGATGTGGTGACCTGGAGGGTGGTGTCGAAGTCGCTGCCGCAGGTGTCGATGGTGACGGTCTCGCTGGCGACGGGGACGAAGGAGAAGAAGATGTCCGGGGCGGCGCCTTCGTTGAGTGTGCAGCCAAAGGCGGGTGAGGCGGACCGGGTGGCGCCGCGCGTGGAGGCGAAGGTGGTTCCGTAGGTGACGGGCGTTGGGCTCGCGCAGGTGTTGCCGCGCCCGGGGGGGATGACCGCGGCGTAGGGGAGGCTGTCGTTGTACGTTGCGCTTGGGCTCACGTAGCCGGTGAGGGTCGAGCCGTCGGCGGAGATGGCGGTGATCCAGGTGCCGCCGGTCACGTTCACCCCGGCGACGGGTTCGGGGACGAGGGACCAGAGGTCGGCGGGGGGGACACCTTCGCGCCAGACGATGCCGCCGGAGTTGTATGCGCCGAAGGGGCTGTGCTTGCCGTTGCCGACGATGGTGGCGCCGTCGTTGCTCATCGCGGAAGGGATCACGAAGGCGAGGCTCAGGGTTCCCAGGGGCTGCACGCCGGTGTCGGCGCGCCAGCGCTGCGGGCCGCCGCCGTTGTATCCGGCCAGGGTGGTGCCATCGCCGGATGCGCAGGTGATCTCGAACGGGACGGTCGTGATGACCGTGGCGACGCCGCTGAATGCGTTCACACGCAGCACGCGGTTCTGATCGTCGATGCCGATGATGACATCCTCGCCGGCGGCGGTGCGCCCCGCGGTCAGCGTTCTGCGGAGGCCGCCGAGCGAGGCGAACGTCGGTGCCTGACCGGGCACGAGGTAGATCCGTCCGCCTTCGGTTGGGCCGCTGCCGATGGCTTCGCCGGCGAAGTACCCGGCATTGCCGATGGGGGCGACGGGCGAGTAGCGACTCACCGCACCGGCGGGCGTGAGCACGGCGAAGGTGTTGCTGATTGCGGGATTGATGGCGACGGCCTTGACGGCGTTGGGGTTGGGGTCGGTTGAGTGGCTGCCCATGCTGCCAGCGATAAGACCCGCGTTGGAGACTGCGGCGGGAGACCACCACCAGAATGCACCGACTGCGTTTGGGGGGACGGGCAACAGGACGATTGGTCTGCCGGAGGCCTGGAGGTCAACGTAGAACTGGGTGGGATTGACGAGGCCGCCGGTGCCGGTGATGAACCGCCCGTTGGGGGAGATGGCCACGGGCTCCAGACGCGCTGGTGGGTTTGCGAGCAGGTAGGTGGCGGGCTGTGCGCTGGCGGATTGGGATGACAGTGCGCAGGCGGCGACGCAGAGGCAGGCCGGGGTGAGGGCGTGGCGCATGGCAGTTCTCCGTGGCGATGGGGCTAAGAGCAGACTGTCTGCGCATCGCTGTGACCGGTGTGGCAATACGAGGCTGG
>JAUXUZ010000002.1 GCA_030680655.1 Phycisphaerales bacterium | reverse complement strand
CGGGTGGTGGTGGCGGCTGTGGCGTACCGGGGGCTGGGGTCTTGCGTGAGGTGCCCAGTTGCTCCACCATCCACCGGCGGAGCGTCCAGGCGGCGATGTTGAGCTCGTGGGCCACGTTCTCGACGACAGCACCTGGCGCCGAGGCGAGGTGAACGGCCTGCTCCTTGAACTGCGGGGTGTAGACCTTGCGGGGCATGTTCGGACTCCTGAAGAACCGTAACCGCGGTCCGTCGGTGTCCGAAAGTCGTGGGCAGGGTCAATGGAAGGAGAGCCGGTGCAATGGCACGGTTGATGCCACGCTTCCGACCGCCCACGCCCCAAAAAAGCGATGCTCTGTCATGTAAACTGCCAGAAGGAGCAGCCTCATGAAGTCACTCGCAATGCTGTTGTGTCTTACGCTCGCGATGGTCGGCTGCACCAGCAGCTACAAGTCTGACCGACTGGAGGGGAGCGCAGCCCCGCAACTCGCCAAGGGCGCCTGCTCGATCTATGTATCGGTCCCCGAGGACGGCTCGTACCAGGGGAGCGTCGGCGCGGGCTCTGGCGCGGCCACCGCGCGGGCGATCGTGACGGCGTTCATCCCATACACGTTGCAGGCCGATTGCGGGTCGGTTCGCGAGAGCCACGACGCGGCGATGGCAAGCGCGAGCGCCGGCGGGTTCACCCACTACATTGAGCCGACGATTCTGAATTGGGAGGACCGGGCCACCGAGTGGTCGGGCAAGCCTGATGCGATCTCTGTGCGGCTGATCGTCTTCGAGGTGGCCTCTCGCCGCCAACTCGACACCGTCGTCATTCACGGCAGCAGCAAGTGGGCAACGTTCGGCGGCGACCACCCGCAGGACTTGCTCCCTGAGCCGATGGGCAAGTACGCCGCGGAGTGCTTTGGGGCCTTGCCGCCTCCGACGAGCAGTGGGGGCAGCGGTCTGTGAGAATCCCGGACGGACTGCTACCTGTGAGCGGCCGCCCGCAGCGGGCCCCTTTCACCAAAAGCAATGCCTTGAAGCCTTCCAAAGGCAGGCGCCACTGGTAGACTGGTGCGATGCTGCCAAAGGACGAAAAGCTGAGCAAGTGGCTGTCGGGCGTGGCGGGAGAGTACTTCGTCGCCGCCGAGTTGTCGCGCCGCGGGTACATCGCAGCCGTTACAATGAGGAACACGCGAGGCTTGGACCTCCTCGTCTCGCGCCCCGGTTCCAAACGGGCCCTCACCCTCCAGGTCAAGACGATCCAGAGCGGGAATAGCGAGTGGCTGCTGAGCAAGCCAGATGAAGAGTCCAAGGGGGATGCGCACTTCTACGCATTTGTTGCCCTAAACCGGCTCGGCGATCCCGAGTACTTCCTCGTCAGTGGCAAGCGCGTGGCGAAGGAGTGCACCGATCGGCACATTGCTTACATCACGGGGACGAAGAAGGACGGAACGCCCCGCAAGGACACGACCATGCGGACGTTCTGCCCCCGCCCGCAGGACAAGGGAGCCTGGGAATCACTGGCGGTGGCGATGAAGTCGTAATCCAGCCCTCTTTCGCTCCTCGGCAACACCGACCCCGTGCGGACCGAAGCGGAGCGGAGGGGAGCCGGAAGTCAAACAGGCGAGAGCATCGCTCTCGTGCTCCGCTCCATTCTGCCGCTGGCGCGGTAGCGCGGTAGCTCCCAATCTCCCGACCTCCATCTAGCAACCCGCAAAGAACTGATCGATGAACACGATGAAGTCGTTGTTGTCGAACAGGCCATCGGCGTCCGCTCCGCTCCCGTTCGCACGGCTCCGACGGTCGGTGTGCCTTGAGGCGGGGTGCGGGGGCGGCTAGCCCCTGCAATGCATCGAAGCCTTGAAAGGTCTGAGCGACGAGCGACGAGTCACGAGGGGCGACAAGGCCAGAGGCAGTCTTTTGGCGAGGGGGGGGAGCCGGACAACGTGAACGTGAACGTGAACGTGAATCAGGACAGGGATCGCAGGCCGTCGCTCACGCCGCCCGGCGGCTTGGCGTGGGTCGGGGCAGGGGGTTCACGCGTGGGGGATTGGGGTGACGGATGCCGCTGGCCTGCGGGGCGCGGGGGTGGTTGGGGTCTAGGGCGGTGGGGAGCTCACCGGGTAGCGGGAAGTTGACGCGGGCATCGGCTCCGAAGTGCTCGCGGGCGGCCTCGTCGTAGGCGTGGGCCGCCTCGACCTCGTCGTCGAACCTGCCGAGCCGTTGCGTCCTCGGGCCGAGCACGATCGCCGCGACCCAGATGCCGTCGCGCTCGATCCAGTGGACGCCCTTGTAGTACGAGCTGGTCGGCTCGCCCTTGCGGTGGGTGATCTTGTGGCCGCCGCGCACCTCCTGCGACCTCGTGCGGAGCGCCAGGTTCGCGCGGCGGCAGTCGAGGGCATCGCCGTTGGTGTGGATCACCCCGATTGTGTACCGATCCCCTTCGTCGTGCAGGCCCATGATCATCCGCTTGAGCGGGATGTGCGACGTGTCGCGGGGGCCCGACAGCACGACGGCGGCCCGTTCACCCGCGGCTTTGCCGCCGTCGGTGTGCCGCGTGTACGCCCAGCACCGCCCGCGCACGATGGGCAGGTCCTGCTCGTCGATCAGCGCGGCGATCCATCCCTTCTTGGTCCAGATCGGCACCTGCCACGTGCCGGGGCGCTCGGGATCGGGCGTCGGCTGCCCCTCGGCCGCGAAGGTGTCGCGCAGGCGTTCCATCTGCGACTTGATGTAGAGGACGGGTGTCCCCGTCACCGGCTTGAGCCGGTAGCGCGGGATGTTGATGCGCCCGTCGCGCTCCCACACGCCGAAGGTGTGCTCGCTCACGCCCATCATGTCCGCCGACTCCTCGCGCGTCACCACGGCCTCTCCGTGCGGCGGGGGCGGAAGTTCGGGGGGCAGCGTGTAGGCGTTCTTCTCGCGCACCGGCGCCCCATCGGGGCCGAGGTAGGTGCGCTCGGGGATGGGCGTTCCCTCGGGGAAGTTGAGGTAGGCGTGGGGGCCCAGGTGCGCGCGTGCCGCCGCGTCGTACGCCAGCGCGGCATCCACCTGGTCGCGGAACCGCCCCAGCATAGTGTTGCCCGCCAGCCCGCTCCCCGGCTGCTTGATCTGCGCCTTCCACAGGCGGCGCGTGCGCTCCCACGAGACGCCCTTGTACGCCGAGACGGCGGTCACCCCCGCGCGCGGGGCGGGCTTGGGCTTGCAGCGGTTCTTCTCCGACGCCGTGCGCACGACGAGGTTCGCCTTCCGCAGGTCGAGCGGGTCGCCGTTGGCGTAGGTGATGTTCGATTGCCTGCCATCCGCATCTTCCAGCCCCAGGATGATGCGTTTGAGCGTCTCCCGCTTGCCGACCGTCGCCTCCGCCACCTCGCCAGCGCGGCTCCAGTTCGAGCCCTCCCTTGCGGGGCACCAGTTCCAGTGGCGCCCCTGCACCTTGGGCAGGTCTTCGGCGTCGATGATCGCGAAGACCGAATGGAGCCGGCTGCGGATCGGTACGCGGTAGCAGCCGGGGTGGTCGGGGTCGGGTGACGGCTCGTCGGCCGCGCGGAACGCAGCGCGGAGGCGCTCCAGGTCATCGGCGGCGTAGTAGATGGGGTGGCCCAGGGTGTTGCCGCGGTAGCGCTGGATGGTGATGCGTCCCTCGCGCTCCCACGTATTCCACGTGGTCATGGAGACGCCGAAGAACGTTGCCGCTTCAGGGCGGGTCATCACCGCCAGCCCAGCGGGAGGGGGAGGAGGGGGGAGAACGGTCGTGGATGCGGGCGTCGGCGACAGGGTTGTGGATGTGCTGTCCATGCCTGGGTTATCGGCCGGGTTCAGGGCTGAAATAACCTGCCGCGATATTTCCAACCGTGGCTCCTCAACCGGGGCGCATGTCCGGGATTGGGGCCCCCAAACCCGCGATTGGGGAGCGCCAGAGCGGGATCGAGCTTTCCAAGCCCGGGATTGAGGCCCCCAATCCCGCGATTGGGGAGCGCCAGAGCGGGATTGAGGAGCCGCAGCACGGGATTGGGAA
>JAUXUZ010000593.1 GCA_030680655.1 Phycisphaerales bacterium | reverse complement strand
GTTGCATCGTTCCGCTGATGCCATGCCCGCTCGTGCAACCCCCGGCAAGCCGAGCGCCAAACGCCATGAAGACGCCGCCCCCGAACGCGACGAGCATTCGGAGCACATACGTGCCGGCACCGAAACGCGCCTCCCACATCGGCGGCAGCCACTCTCCGGTGAACTCACCGCCGGTCCAAGCCGCCAGGAACGCTCCGAGCACTGCACCGAGAACAAGCATCACTTCCCAGTCCACCTTGGGCTTGTTTTCCTTGTAATATTTCAGCGATTCGGTGTGCTTGTGCGAGAACAGGTTGCCCACCATCCCCGCGACGCGTGCGTAAGCAGTTGAGGCCCCAAGGGGCTTGTCGGACAGATAGAACGTGAACAGGGAAAGCACGCCGATCAGCGCACCAACCAGGTAGGGCGACCACGCCGGCCCACTCTCCGGCACCGGGACGGCTCCACTCGATTGGGCGAACGCCAGGCCGGGAGTACACCCGATAAGTGCCGTGGTTAGCAGCGATTGCCATTTCATGCGATCTACTCCATTGCGGAAACTGTAGAACTTGTCTGCGGCCACGCGTGAGCAGCAATGTCCGCGCTCACCGATCCGTGTCGGACGCTCTCTTTTCTTTCTTGGGCTTCTCAATGGGATAGCCGGCCGCCTTCCACGCCTTCCAGCTTCCCGGCACGTTGTGCACGGCCGTAAACGCGGCCCTTTGAAGAATGCTGGCTCCCAGGCTTGCGCGATACCCACTGTCGCAATAGACCGCGACCGGCTTGGTCTTCGAGAGCCTTTTCAATTTCCGCGCGAGTTCGGGTAAGAAGATGTAGCGCGATTCCGGAACATGACCGGCCTGCCATTCACCCGGCGAGCGAACATCCAGAATCTGGAACTGGCTGGCCCGTCGCTTCAGCTCTGTGACTGTGATCTGAGGCAGCGATTCAAGCGGCAGAGCCGCGTTCTCCCACTGCTCAATCCCGCCCAGCAAGTACCCGCCGAAGCGCGTGAAGCCCACCCGGATCAACTGGGCCAGGACGTCCGGGAGGTCCGTGTCCTTGTCCAGCAGCAGAAAGATCGGCCGACCGGGGTCGAGCATCCACCCGGCCCAGATGGAAAGCTCGGGCTTCGGCCCAATGCTGAGCGATCCTGCGATATGCCCCCCGCCGAAGGCGAGCATCTGCCGGTTGTCGATAAGTTGAACGCCCCGACGCTTCACGGCCGCAGCGAACTCCTTCGTTCCCATGGCCGGGCACGTCGGCATCCGCCCAAGCACCTTGGGGCCCTTCGTGTTCTCCTTCTTCATCAACGGGTAATAGACGGGTTCCGGCGGCGCGATGAAGAGGACGTGCTCGATGAATTCCGCTTCGTTCTTGAACTGCAGAGCAGGGTTGTTCTGCCGCTCATAGCCGATGGTGGAGATCTGGCGATCGCTGATGTCTGCACCGCAAGGTGAACCCGCCGCGTGGGCCGCATGGACGCGGACGCTGTCGTCCAGCTTGAGGAAGAATCCGTAAATGGACCGGTACAGCTGCTTCGAGAGTTTCTGGGTCTTGTCCGCACCGAGCAGATCCGGTCGGCCCACCGAATCGGCGAACAAGCAGTCGCCGCTGAAGACGGCAAAGGGCTGGTCAGCGCGGTTGCTCTCGGCGGCCAGGAACGAGACGTGTTCAGGAGTATGGCCGGGGGTGTGCCTGGCGGTGAGGATCACTCGTCCCAGGTCAATCTTGTGCCCGTCCCTGATCTTCTCATGGGTGAATCCATACCTGGCACCGCCTTCGACGCTCAGCAGCACTTTCGCGGTACCGACACGGTCGGCGAGCTCACGGCTCCCCGAAACAAAGTCCGCGTGGATGTGCGTCTCTAGAACATGCGTGATGGACAGCCGGTGTTTGCGTGCCAGCTCCGCGTACACGTCGACGTCTCGCCGCGGATCGATGACGGCCGCTCTGCCGGTCGCCTTGTCGCCCACCAGATATGACAGGTGGGCCACACCCTCGGTGAAGACCGTTTCGGTCACCATGCTCGCTGACGGTTTATTCTTCGCCATGTCAAATTCCTTGGTTGAGACGCCCGACGTTGATTACAGAGTGAGTTCCATCAATCATGATGTGTTCCCCTTCCCGCGACTCAGCTTGGGTGTGCGTGAGACTCTCCTTACGCGCCGCGAAAGAACTGCCCGCTTGCCAAGGCCCAAGGCCGTGTGCTCCGCGTTGGCCTGACGCACAACGCCTTGACAGACGAGTTCGCACAACTCGAAGATTGACTCATCCTGGATAGCGTAAATCGCTTGCGTGCCTTGACGGCGGACTTCAACGAAGCCGGCGTGCCGAAGGATGCTCAGATGTTTGGAAGCTGAGGCGTGCTCGACTCCGACCTCCGCAGAGAGCTCCGTGACGTTGCACTCGCCCCGTTTCAACCGAAGAATCAGCCGCACCCGGGTCTCATCGGCGAGGGCTCTCAGGCGGACGACCACCTTCTCGACCATCTGCGCTGACATTGGCGTGGACATTCGCTGTATTCCTCTATTGGAATAGTAGCACACAAGCGAGTAGTCCGTGGCCCGTCGGTCAAACGGATACCGCGTGGGTAGTACCTGTTCTTGCCAACGTCCACACCCGGGAACTCCGTTGGCAGGTTGACGCGTGAGCTAGCGGCTAGGAACTTGTACGAATCGCCGAGCATCGGCGTGGGCGGGCCCTCGGTATCAGGCTGTGGCGGGCGGGGGCTGGGGAGATTGAGGTGACGGGTTGCCGGCGCCAATCTCCGGCTTCACTTCCAGCGGCCCCGTCCCGGATTTCTCCCACGACTGCGGAACGGGCTGGGGTTGGCCGGTGGGATCGCGGCCCGTGAAGATGCGATACAACGCGGGCAGCACCAGCAGTGTCAGCAACGTGCTAGAGATGAGGCCGCCGATGACGACTGTCGCCAGCGGGCGCTGCACCTCCGCGCCGGTACCGGTGGCAATCGCCATAGGAACAAAGCCCAGCGAAGCGACTAATGCCGTCATCAATACGGGACGAAGGCGGGTCAGCGAGCCGCGGAAGACCGCGTCGGTCACGCTCAGACCCTCGCGCCGGAGTTGGTTAATGAACGAGACCATGACCAGACCGTTCAGGACCGCGACGCCTGAGAGGGCAATGAACCCCACCGCTGCGGAGATCGAGAACGGCATACCGCGTGCCCACAGCGCGATGACACCGCCGGTCAGACCGAGTGGGATACCGCTGAAGACCAGCAGGGCGTACTTGACTGAGTTGAAGGTGCTGAACAGGAGCAAGAAGATCAGCAGGAAGCAGACGGGCACGACCACCATCAGCCGCTCGCGGGCTGCGATGAGGTTCTCGAACTGACCGCCCCATTCCAAGTATCCGCCCGGCGGGAGCGCGACGACCTGTATCTTCTGCTGGGCTTCGGCGACAAACGAGCCCAGGTCGCGGCCACGGACGTTGGCCTGCACCACGATGCGCCGCTTGCCGTTCTCGCGGCTGATCTGGTTGGGGCCCTCGGCGACCTCGATCTTCGCCAACGCGGCGAGGGGGATGTAGGCGGGGCGGTCGTCTCCCACGCCTGACCTACCGCCGTTCCCGCCGGCACCGAACGAGGTAAGCGCCACAGTGTTCCCGTCTCTGGTGGCATTCTTGCGGGGCGGGAGCGGAATCGGCAGCGTGCCGAGCGCTGCGATGTCGCGCCGGATGTCGTCGGGCAAACGGACCACCAGGTCAAAGCGGCGGTCGCCCTCGAAGACCTGTCCAGCCTCGCGCCCGCCGATCGCGGCCGACACGATATCCTGGACGTCCCTCACGCTTATGCCGTAGCGGGCGATGGCGTCCCGGTCGATGTCGATGGTCATCACGGGCAGGCCCTCGGTGATCTCTACCTGCACATCCTGCGCGCCGTCGATCTTCTCGACGATCGCGGCGATCTCGGTGGCGGTCGCCCCCATCTGCTCGAAGTCGTCGCCGTACTCCTTGACGGCCACATCGCTGCGCACGCCCGCGATCAGCTCGGTGAACCGCATCTGGAGCGGC
>JAUXUZ010000592.1 GCA_030680655.1 Phycisphaerales bacterium | reverse complement strand
GCTGCACGTGTGGAAGGCCAAGCACGTCATCGTCATGAAGCGCGGCATGGCCAGCGGCTACGCGGGCGTCGAGAACCCCCTGTTCTACCGCGACAACACCATGATGCTGTTCGGCGACGCCAGGAAGAACGTCGACGCCATCCTCGCCTCGTTGCGTGCCACGGCACCGGTGTAAAGCGGAAAGCAGAACACGATTTCTTGAAAACCTGGGGGCGTGGACGGGTGAGGGTGGCAGTGAGCGAGTGAGCCCCCAGGTGAGGCAGCACACGGCGCGACGCCGCGAGCGCCGCGCCTTTGCTGGCGGTCGCCTGGTCGCCTTTGGCCCGGAGGGCCCGCGTCGTTTGCCACGGGCTGTGCCGCAACGCGGCAAGCCCGTGGAAAGCCCCCTTTGATCGACCCGGCCCGGAGGGCCGACGTAGACATCCATCACACATCGGCCCTCCGGGCCGGAATCAAGACTTGGACACAACCACGGGCTTCGGGCTGCGCCCGACAGCCCGTGGCAACCAACACGGGCCCTCCGGGCCAAAGACCCCACCCCCCTCTTCACACCGATCCGTTAAACTCTGCCGCCCCCCCATGCCCCTCCCCCTCCCCAATCCGAGCGCCAAGCGATGCCGCGCTGGAAGCAAACGCCGTGCGGCCGGGTGGGTGCTGCTCACCCTCGGCCTGCTTGTGGCGGGGGTGTGGGTGTGGACCGGGTGGTGGCGGGTCGGCTTCGAAGGGCCGACGTGGTGGGTGGGCACCGAGCGCGGACTCTGCTTTCTCAATCGCAACGAGCGAGCGACTCCCCTTGCGCCGCCCCGAGGGACCTACACGCTCCCCCTGAGCGCCGCTCGCCGAGGATGCAGTCTGTTGGTACCGGCCGACGAACACGGACCGGTGCGTAGAAATCCCGCTGCAACGCGGAGGTACCTCGGTCTGGCTCAATATCATCATGAAGTTGGAACGTCCCAAGACCTTACCGTCGCGTTCTCTCCCCTGCCCCTACTCCTCTGGACCACCGGCGGCCTCGCGCTCTGGTCGGGGCGTCGGGCTCGGCGGCGGGCGTTGGAGGGCCGCTGCCCCACCTGCGGCTACAACCTCGCCGGGTTGAACTGCGATGCCCCGTGCCCTGAGTGCGGGACCGTGCGTTCAGGAGCGGAGCGCATGAACGCCGGAAGTTGACCTGTCATGAGCATCGTTCTGCATCCTCATCCTTGCCGCGGTCGCGTAAAGGCGCCTTTTTGATAACGTGGGG
>JAUXUZ010000591.1 GCA_030680655.1 Phycisphaerales bacterium | reverse complement strand
ATCGACGCCGCCGTCAACCGCTACCTCAAGAAAGTCGAACGCTGGGAGGCCCGCGCCAGATCCGACCGCGCCCACGAGACACGCTTTGGCAACTCCGCCAAGCTGTAAACCACCGGCTAAGCGGCGTGCTTCTGGGAGTTTGCTGTCGCCGCCATCTTGATTCCTGCCCCGATCAAGATGTACGAAGTGTTCGGACCCGCCACGCTGGCCGCGGCCGCCGTGCTCGCATGGCTGCTCATCACGACCGCCTACTGGCTGATGATCGCCCGGGATTGCCCGCAGTTCACGGCGCAGAAGTCCGTTGCGTAAACTCGTCCGTTGACCTCCCCGCCCCGCAAACCCAAGGTCCTCCTCGCCATGTCCGGCGGCGTCGACTCCTCCGTCGCAGCCGCCCTCCTGCTTGAGCAGGGCTACGACGTGGTCGGCGTCTTCATGCGCCTCGGCTCACCCGGCGAGACCATCGACGAGCTCACCCCCGCGAGCGAAGACGCCCCCGCCTGTAACCCGACCAAGCTCAAGCTCGGCCATCAAGGCTGCTGCTCAGTCTCCGACGCCGCCGACGCACGCCTCGTCGCCGCCCAGTTCGGCATCCCTTTCTACGTCGTCAACTTCCGCAAGGACTTCGGCCGCATCATGGACTACTTCGCGGCCGAGTACGCCGCGGGCCGCACACCCAACCCCTGCGTCCGCTGCAACGACTGGCTCAAGTTCGGCAAGCTCCACGACTATGCCCATCAGATCAACGCCGACTTCGTCGCCAGCGGCCACTACGCCCGCGTCGAAACGATCGATGGTCAGCCCGCGCTCCTCCGCGGCCTCGACCACAGCAAGGACCAGTCTTACGTGCTCTTTGGCGCACAACGCGAGAAGCTCACCCGCATGCTCCTCCCCATCGGCAGCCTCCGCAAGACCGAGGTCCGCGCCATCGCCGAGCGCCTGAGCCTCCCCGTCTTCAACAAGCCCGACAGCCAGGAAATCTGCTTCGTCCCCGACAACGACTACGCCGGTTTCGTCACCCGCCGCCTCGGCGAGAGCGCTCCATCCGACGGTGACCTCATCAACGAGTCGGGCGAGGTCGTCGGCACCCACACCGGCCACCACCGCTTCACCATCGGCCAACGCCGCGGCCTGGGCGTCTCGATTGGCCTCCCCCTCTTCGTCACCGGCAAGAACCCCGCTGCCAACACGGTGACCATCGGTCCGCGCGAAGATCTCCTCCGCGCCGGCTGCGCTGCCGACCAGACCAACTGGCTCACCGACCCAACCCCCTTCACAGACTGGCACCCCGTCCGTGCCAAGTTCCGCTCCACGATGCCCTCAATCCCCGCGACCGCTCGCGAAACCGGCGAGGGATTCGACGTTCGATTTGAGTCACCCGCCGAGATGGTCACTCCCGGCCAGGCCATCGTCCTCTACGACGCCGCCACGGACACGCGAGTCCTCGCCGGCGGCTGGATCCGTGAAGCGTTCTAGCCCTCCTTCTCCCCGCTCGGCGGGGAGAAGGTGCCCGCTGCTTTGAGCGGGCGGATGAGGGGCAGCCTTTCTCCGGATGTGAGCCTCGTGCTTCTCTGCTCTCGCAGTTCAATACACCACGTTCGCCGCCGGGTGCACGTTTACCGCCGTCAGAGTCGCGCCCGCCGCAGAGAAGTCCAGCACCTCGCCAACGGTGTTTCCCGCCGCCATGACGATGTTCGCCGTGTTCAAGTGGAACCGATTGCCAACCACAAAGCTGCTCGCCCCCCCGAGGCTGATCGCCGTTGTACAGATTATGAAGTGATTCCCCTCGATCCGCCCGCGTCCGCTCAGCGATGACGTCACCCCCTTCGCGCACGAGGTAAACTGGCAATCGACAACCTCCGCCCGTCCGGTCAGGTTCACGCCCGCTGACTGGCAGTTTCTCAGCACACACCGCTCCGCCTTCGCCCCGTGCCCAAGCGCGATCCCTCCGTTGCCGATCGAAGACGTGCTGTTCGCCCCTTCGACAGCGCAGTCCACGACGAGCGCGTTCGTCGCCGAGATACCAACTGCGCTCGGGTTCATCACCGAGCAACCGCGCACCACGCCCGACTGGATCGTTATCCCAACGAACCCGCCTTCAACAGTGCAGTGTTCGACCGTGCTGTTGCTCCCCACCTGAATCCCTGTTTCACCGCTTGTCGCCCGCGTCCGCACGTTCTTCACCGTACACCCCGTCGACTGCATGATCTCTAGCTGCCCGCCCCAACTGTCAATAAACGCCAGGTCCTCAAACGACGACGTATCGAACCTTCCGATCATCCCGTACCCGCGGAAGCTCTTGATCGTCCCGTTGAACACCCGCAGGTTTCGCCGGTTCGCTGAGTTCGTGATTCCCGCCCTGAACCCGGTCGTGTCCGACGACCCATCCAACGAGTAGCCCCCAAGATCAAGCGTCACGTTGTCAGCGTTCACCATGATCGCGTTTCGCCCCCCCGTCGGCCGCACGTCGCCCGTCAGGTAGTACGACCCGGGCTGCGTGATGATGTACGTGCTCGACGCGTCCCCCGGCGTGTTCGTCGTGTTCAGCGCCGTGCGTGGCTCAACTTCCTGCAGCGTCTTCATCGTCGGCGCGACAGCCCCCGCGGGCGGATTCACCGGCCCCGCCCCGGCAAGAACCAGCAGCCCCACGGCCAGCGCAGAAAGGAAAGGGCGGGCAAAACATGTGTTCAGCATAGAGGTTCCCTCGTGGCAAGCCCAGGCGATCCACAGCGAGAGCGGCAGCGATCGACGCACCGCAGAGAGTGGCTTCACCCCCAATGTTTGTCGCGACCACGTCCTTGCGTGGTTTCGCGCAGAGCCCTCACAAAGCCAGGCGTTGCCCCGTGAACCCGGGCAACGCGGCTTATTCTCTGTGTCTCTGTGGCAAGAACGCCCCTCGCCTTTCACTCCGTAAGCGCAAGCAGCGCGAACGTCGCCAACCAGTGCTCGCCCATGTAGTCTCCAGTCACGTGCGCGAGCGCTGAGTCCAGGTGCACCCGATAGGCCTCCTCCGCCAGCCCCTTTCGCCTATCCCCAGCAGGTAGCGCCTTCCCCAGATTCCGCCAGCACCAGGCGCGGCTCAGGTTCAAGCCGTCCAGGTGCGCGATCTGTCCGTCCGTACGGTCGCTCACCGTTCCCGGCACAAACAGTGTCGCGGGCTTCTTCTGTGCAAGCTCCGGCAGAAACCTGTTGAGCCACGGCACAAACTCCGCCCCCCCTCCCGCCGTCAACACCCGTCGCATGCACTCAACTTCCATCAGCGCAGGTGACAGGAAGTCGATCCCATCCGGCTCCCACGCCTGGCACGCCTCGTCCTTCAGGTACCATCCCCGCGCTTTGTCAACGATCAGTGTCTCCAGCGCTGTGTGCTTCGCTATCCGTGCGTAGTCGAGCGCAAGTGCCAGCCCGAACGCGCTGTTGTTGTGCGTCCCGACCCGTACGGGGTAGGTCGCTTTCGGCAGGTACCTCAGATACCTATCCACAAACGCCTGCGTCAACGGCGCCATCGCCTCATCCCACCGTGCCAGCCCCGCCCCCAGTTCGCTCAGTCCACCCGTCCCCCCCGTCGCCGCGGCCGATTCTGCCGCCGCCAGCTTCAACTCGGCCGCCAGCTTCAGCAGCCACGCCCACCCGTACGTCCGCTCAAACGTTTCCCGCCGCGGCTTGCCCAGGTACGCCACCTCCACCTGAACGTTCGCCGCCGTGAACCGGCAGTCAAAGAGCTTTCGAATCTCCGGCATCTGCCCGTCAAGGCCGGGCGACATCCGCAACGCTCGCACCAGCAGCCAGTGCCCGTGCACCGACGAGTGCCAGTCGAACGAACCAAAGAACATTGGGTGAAGCTGCTGCGGGGCGACGACTTCGCCCTCATCGTTGATGACGTGGTCAAGCTTGCTGGGGTACTCCTTGCTCGTGTGTCGCAGGACGACAGAGGCGAAATGGTCCAGATGCTCGACGGTGTTACGGCGGAAAGCGTGCATGCACCAATGGTAACGCCCCCGACTCAAAGGTCGGGGGCGTGGGCACGGGCCTTGCTTAAGCTCCTTACGGGCAACCCGCGAAGAAGAAGTCGATGAAGACCACGAAGTCGTTGTTGTCAAACGACCCGTCAGAGCCGGGGATGCCGCCCTGCATGCCGATATCGGCGCGAGGGTTCTCGCTGAAGAAGAAGTCGATGAAGACCACGAAGTCGTTGTTATCCAGCAATCCGTCGTGACCCGGGAGGCCTCCCTGGCTACCGAAGTCGGCCGGGCACTCCGGCGGCGGCGGGATGTCGGGCGTGAAGACAAGGTTGAGGATCGCCGAACCGCCTCCAGAGCCCTCGACCGCCGCGACCCGGACCAGCAGCGGGACGCCCGCAAGGACCGGCACGTTCTCCAGCAGCGACTGGGTCACCTCGGGGCCCGCATCGTTGTTACAGGCCATGAGCATGGGGCCGTCGCACAGCCCGCTCTCCGGGTCGTAGGTGCCGCAGCCGAAGGTCCCATCGAAGAGGGCCAGGGCCGTGTCGAAGGTTGATCCGTAGGTATCGATGGTGACCGCGCCTTGAGCGTCGGGCGTGTAGCTGTACCAGACCGTGCGGGCGGCGCTGGTGCCGTCGGGCACGCCGGTGTCGCAGTCGTAGCCGGTGTCGCCGCAGATGTCGTTGCCGGTCGCGGAGCGGGTGTCAACAGGGTCGGCGGTGTAGGTGGCCGCGTCACCGGGGATGACGACCGCGCTGGCGCAGTCGTCGTTGGCGGGCGGAGTGGGGGGGCTTGCGGTGTACGCGAGGTTGAGGTTCAGCGATCCGCCGGCCGTCTGGTTGTACGCAGAGACGCGGATCAGGTACGGGTTGCCCGCGACCACGGGCACGTCGGCGACCATCGAGGCGTAGCCGAAGTTGGCGATGTCAAAGTCATCGTTGGCGGCCGCCACTGGCGGGAAGTTGCATTCGGCGTCAACGCACCCGGCGATCCCGTCATAGACCGACAGCACGGTGTCGAACCCCGAACCGATGGTATCAACGGTGATTGACCCGTCGGCCACGGGAGTAAACGACCACCAGACCGAATGCCCGGGCGCAGGGACGCCGACTGCATCCCAGGGCGGGTCGCCGCAACCGCCCGGCACGGTCGCGTTGGCGGTATCGAATCCGCTGAGCGTGAACGTCGGCTGATCGCCCGGGATAACAGTGGCCTGCGAACAGTCGTCGTTGGCGGGAATGTCGAAGTTGGCGGCCGTGTGGGCGATGTTGAGGACGAATGGACCGGAGGCGACCACGCCCGAGCCGTTGCGGTATCCCGCGACACGGATGTAATAGCTGGACCCGACGCGCACCTCCAACGCGTTGATGCGCGACTGGAACGTGCCGGAGGCGTCGTCACTGCACCCAAGGTCAGTCGGTGCAAAGCACCGAAGGTCGCCCGGACCGATGAGGAACTGCGACGGGCACCCGGTGTGCACCGAGAGAACGGTGTCAAAGGAGGAGCCGAACGTGTCGAGGTTGATGTACCCGTCGGCCGTCGGCGAGTAGACATACCACACGGGCTTGCCCGAGGGCGCGCACGGCGCGGGCGTATCCGAGCGGCACGCCGTGGGGCTTGTGCTCAGGGCCGTGCTGCCGGCGAGCACCATCGACGTCCCGCTGAGTGACTGCGCGGTGGTGCAGGTGTTGTTGGCGGGAGGCGAGGGGGTGAAGCTCGCGGTGAGCACCAGGTTCCGGTCCGATGTCGCCGGCGCCACGCCGTAGCCGGAGACCTTGACGACGACCGACTGGCTCGACGACAGCGCCAGGTTCGTGATGCTCGACTGATACGTTCCGTTCGCGTCGTCGCTGCATGCAATCTGCGACGGGGCCGAGAACGAGTCGAAAGCGGTGCTGTACGTCCCGCACCCTGAGAACACCGAAAGCACGGTGTCGTAGTTGGACCCTCCCGTTGACAGGTTCAGCCTGCCCCCCTCCGGCGGCGCTGTGAACCTGTAGAAGACAGAGTTGGAGACCCCAACCCCACCCGCCTCACAGTTCTCCTGCGGCTCTTCGCTCGATGCCGTCGCGTAGGTCGCCGCCATCGAATGCGAGTAGTTCCACGAGTCGATCGTGCGGGCGCCCGAGCACAGGTCGTTTGCAGGAGCGGGCCCGGTGATGCTGGCGTACGGGTTGGGGATGCCCCAGCCGAACGACGTGTCGTAGCTGGGCGAACCCAGGTTCGTTGCAAACAGGCGCATCGACGACTCGACCGTCGCGTTGCTGAACAGCGGCTGCCCCGACATGATCAGCGCGGCCGCACCGGCGCACGCTGGTGAAGAAAACGAAGTCCCGCTTACCGAGGCATAGTCAGTGCCGGTGTAGCCCATGGCGCCGGCGCGATCGGTCGTGATGACGCCGATCGCCAGCCCGGTAAAGTCGAGGCCGTCCCCCCAGTTGTAGACGCGGCTCCCGGCGCTGTTGATCCCGCCGACCGAGTTCACGTACGCCGCCGAGGACGGGTAGGCGATCGTTCCCACCCCGTCGTTGCCGGCGCTCGCGAAGTGGATCATCCCCACGTCGTACGCGTCTTCGTACGCCGTATCGATCGCCGCCGATACCGCGCCCAGCCCGAAGCTCGCGTTGCTCACGCGGCACCCCTGAGCGCGCCCCCACGCCAGCGCGTTCACCACCCACGCGGTCTGAAAGCTCGCAAACCCGCTGCCGCAAGGGCCCGAGACCTGCTGGTTCATCCGCGCTGCCATGGTCCGGCTGTCGGGCGCGACGCCCGCGACGCCTACGCCGTTGTTGAACGCCGCCGAAACCGTACCGCCCACAGCCGTGCCGTGATCGTCGCAAGCACCGAGCGGGCCCCCGTCGCCGTTGCCCCCGGCCGGAGCGTCTACGAAGTTGCGCCCAGTGAGCTGGTTGATGTCGGGGTGGTTCTGCTGCGCTCCGCTGTCCATCACCAGCACCCGCACCCCGGCACCGGTCGCGTAGTTCCACGCCCGCCAGGCGCGGTAGTCGATTACCGCCGCCGACGTGTCACGCAGATGAACCTGCTGGCTGAAGAACGGGTCGTTGGGAAGGGTGTGCAGCGTCCCGATGGAGCGGAAATCGCACTCGGCAAACCTCGTGCGAGGATCGGCCGCGATCCGATTGGCCATCGCCATGACCGCAAAGCCGTCCCTGGTGTGCGGGCGCAGCACCAGCCCGCCGTCGATCATCCCAAACGAGGGGTCGACAACATCGGCATCGGGAGCGAGCGCTGCCGCGAGGTTCAGCGGATCGCCGGGCAGGCTTGCCAGGATGTTCGGCGTCGCGTAGACCCGCCGCCCACCGCCGAACGCGTCGTCAAAGCACGGCGCGGCGAAGGTCACCAGCGGAGACCCCAGTGCCATCCGCACCAGCGCGTGCATCTGCGTCTCGCCGGTCACCGGCGTCGAAAGGTCGATGATCCAATCGTCGGTCAATCCTGTATCGGTCGCCGACTTTGCCCTGACGCCGACCGCGGCCAGGGCCGCCGTGACCCGCCCCGCCGTGCTCTTGGCGTTCAGCCTCACCATCAGTTCACTCTTGCGGAGCGGCATCGCGACGGCGTTCCCGCGGTAAACCATCCAGTTTGGCGCCAGCGGGTCGCTGCTGTGCGGCGTCGTGAGTTTGAGCGTTGAAAAGACAAGCCGGCCGTCGAGCTTTGGACTCTCGGCCCAGACCGCCCCCTTCTCGGCCGCCGTCGGCGGAACGCGAGGATCCAGCCGATCCGCCGGGCCCGGGGCCGATTGCTTGGGAAACGGCTTTATCCCGGGCGCAAACTGTGCAGACAGTGGCGAGGCAAGACCGCAGCAGGCGACAATGGCGAGGGTGGAAAGGGGAACGAGTTTCATGGTTTAGCTCCGTATTCAGGGTCGAGTCGATCGACCCCGCTCCTCAGGCGCACTGGTTTGAGGATGCGGGCCAATTTGCCCATACACTCACCGCGGGGCCAGATGAACACCGAACCGAGGCACATCCCGACCGGAGAGCACGGAGACGTCACCCGCCTGATTGCGCTCGCTTCCAGCGGTGACCGGGGGGCCGAGGAACGCCTTCTCGAAACGGTGTACACCGAGTTGCACGCGATCGCACAGCGGGCGATGCGGGGCGAGCGGGTTGGAATTACGGTCGGGGCCACCGCAGTAGTAAACGAGGCCTATATGCGGCTCTTCCGTCCCGGCGGCGACGCCTCCGGTGGAGTTGAAGACTGGTCGTCCCGCAGGGCCTTCTTTGACGTGGCAGCCCAGGCCATGCGCCGCGTGCTGATCGACCATGCGCGCAGGCGATCGGCACTGGCGCGGGGGGGGAGCGGGCTCGCCGAGCCCAGAGCGAGGGCCCCGGAAGGGGGAAGGCAGGGCAGAGGGTCACGAGTGCCACTTGACGTCCTCGCCGCGGCCCAGCAAAGCGAGCCGGGGGAACTTCTGGCCCTCTCTGACCAGATCCTGCGCCTGGAGAGCGTGGACCCGCGTGCCGCGGAGGTGGTTCGGCTGCGGTTCTACGCCGGCTTGAGCGTGGAGCAGGCCGCGCTGGTGCTCGGTCTGAGCGAGCGGACCGTCAAGCGCGACTGGGAACTGGCGAGGGCCTGGCTGCAGACACAAATGGTCACTCAGAACGTGGAGCGCGCGTGAGCGAACGGTGGGCGGTTATCCGGGAGGCCTTTGATAAGGCGGCGGACGCCGATGCCGCCACGCGCGAGCAAGTGCTCGCGTCGCTCGACGCTGACCCGGCGACCCGAGATCAGCTGTCGGCGCTCCTGGAAGCCCATGACCGGCGCACGCTGCTGGACGAATCGCCGACCCTGCTCCTGCGGGCCGGGCCGTTCGTGCTGCGGGAGCGAATCGGCAGCGGTGGGTTCGGCGACGTCTACCGGGGGGAGCAGACCTCGCCGGTTGTGCGGGAGGCGGCCGTAAAAGTGCTCCACGGCACCCACCGTGCCCGTGAGGTGCTCGCCCGTTTCTCGCTCGAGCAGCACACGCTGGCCCGGCTCGATCACCCGTGCATCGCGAGGCTCTACGAAGCGGGCGTGGGCTGCCTCGGTGATGCCGCGGGCGGCGAGCGTCCCTGGTTTGCCATGCAGCTGGTGCGTGGCCAACGTATTGACCGCTGGGCCACCGAAGCAAACCCCCTGCAGGTCGCCGCGTTGCTGGCCGGCGTGGCCGACGCCGTTCACCACGCCCACCAGTGCGGGGTCATCCACCGCGACATCAAACCGTCGAACATCCTTGTCGAGCCGTCGGATGCAGGCCCGATTGGGCGCCTTATCGACTTCGGAGTGGCCAAGGCCCTCGACACCGACGGTCCCGGCGGTGTGACGCTCGAGCAGGTGCGTGTAGGCACGCCGGCCTACATGAGCCCAGAGCAACGCGACGGCAGAGTCGTCGACGTGCGCACCGATGTCTATGCGCTCGGCGCTGTGCTGTACGACCTCATCGCCGGAATGGTGAACGACGGCGCTGTGCCCGACCGGTCGTTCCCGCTGACCCGCCCGGGTGATCGGCGCGTGCTCGCCGCGCTCGAGCCGGTCGTGCGAAAGGCCATGGCCGACGATCCAGGCGACCGGTACGCAACCGCCAGCGCCCTGGCCGCGGACCTCTACGCAGTCTGCGCTGGCGCGCCGACCTCGGTCGGCCGCGTGTCACTGCTGCAGCGCGTACGTTGGGGCGTGCGGCGACGGCCCGTGGCATGGGGCACGGCGGCACTGATCACCGTCGCGCTGCTGGGTGGCATCGCGGGTGCGGGCTACGGGCTGCTGGTGGCGTGGAATGAGCGTGACGCCGCCCGCCTGGCCGCGGCATACGCCGACCGCCAGCGTGCCGGAGCGGAAGCAGCCCTGGCGATTTTGGAAGAAACCCTCACGGGCATCGACCCGGAGATCGCTCGTGGCCGGGACACGTCGCTCCTCCTGGACCGTGTCCGCAACGCTCTCCAACAGCTCGACGGCGGGGTGCTCTCCGCGCAGCCCGAAGCCGAAACACGGCTGCGGGTGATAACCGGCAACGCGCTGCTCAAGCTCGGACGACCGACGGAGGCCGAGCCTCTGCTGGTAGCCGCCCTCGCAACCGCCCGCCAACGGTTTGGCCGCCACCACGTCCTGTCGCACGAGGCCGCGACGGCCTGGCTCAACTGCCTGCTGCAGGTGGGGCGCCACGCCGAAGCAATCGCCGCGGTCGATGAAGCCTCACAGGGCGCGGTGCTTCCCGGAGCTGGCGCGAGCAAGCGCGAGCGGCTGGCAGCTGTCTACGAGCGCCAGAATTGGGCGAACGCCTGCCTGAACGTGGGGGACACCGAACGCGCCGCGCGGTACAACCGCGAGTCGATCGACCTGATCGCGACAATCGACGAACCGGGAAGCCAGACCCAGTACCTGGCTTTCCTGCTCGCTTCTGAGGTTGCCTTCGCGGGTGGCGACCTCGTAGCGGCCCTCGCGCACGCCCAGCGGGCGCTCGCGGTGGCCGAACAGGCGTACACGTCCCCGCACCCGTCCCTCGCACGCGCGCACAACGACGTCGGGACCTGCCTTGAAGAGCTCGGCCGTACCCGCGAGGCGCTGCCGCACAAGCAGACGGCGCTCGCGACCGCGCGTGAGCTGTTTGCTCCCGGCGACTCACGCATCGCGCTGTCGATGAACAACGTCTCAATCACGCTCGCCAAGCTCGGAGAGGAAGACCAGGCGCGGGAGATGATCGACGGCGCCCTGGAGATGTTCCGAGCGCTCTACCCCTCCCAGGACAATCCCGACCTCGCCCGTGCCCTGGACCACTGCGCAGTCCGCCACGCCGTCGCGGGCGACCTGCCCCAGGCGGAGAGCCTCGCGAGTGAAGGGCTCGCGATGCGGCGGCGATTGGCCCCCGCGGGTGATGAGGACTTGGCGCGAAGCCTCGTCACGCTCGCCCGGGTGCTGGCGGTTTCCGGCCGCCTCGACGAGGCCCTGCCCTACTTCTCTGAGGCGGTTGAGCTCCAGCGGCGGCTTGCGGGCGGTGAAGACCGCTACGCCATCGCGCGGACGCTGGCCATCAACGGCGTGCTGCTGTTCCGCGCGGGACGTGCCGCCGAGGCCGAGCCGCTGCTGAACGAATCCGTCGAGATGGGTCTCCGCCTCTACCCGCTGGACAAGGGTGCAAACCCCGAGGTCGCCGAGTGGGCGGCAGCGCTCGCCGACTGCCTCCGCAAGCTGGGGAAGACCGAGGCGGCTGAGGCGCTGACGAAGAGGTTCAAGAACGGGCGTTGACGGCGAGCTGTGCCTTCCGGCAGATAAACAGGTAATTGAAGCCCCGAAGGTAGAAGTTGCCCCCCTCCGCCGCCTTGTGCCAGTTGCCCCGCGCGAGCTTCTGGTTGCCGCGTTCGACGGCGATGATGTCCACCGGCAGCAGCCCCGCTCCGCCCGCTGCCCACGGCTTGCGCATGATCTCGAACAGCTCGAACCCGATCGGCATGAAGCCCTTGTCGCCCCGACCCTTGACGTACGAATCGCTGACGTACAGCGCCATGTGCTTGCCGGGCTTGAGCACCCGCGCGATCTCCCGCGTCACCTTTGTCATCGCCTCGTAGTAGGCGGCGCCACCGTCGCTCCCGCCCGAGTCGAGCTTGCCGATACACCGCGGGTCATCTGAGTAGTTCACGTGCGTGCTGTACGGGGGATCGATGAACACAAAGTCCACCTCGTTCCCCTTCAGCGGCAGCGACCTTGCATCGCTCAGCTTGACCTGCGGGTGCTGCGGGTTCAGGTCAAGGCCCAGCCCGCTGCGCCCAAGGTCATCGCACACATCCAGCGTCGTGCCGCTGCCCACCATCGGGTCCAGCACCGCGTCCCCCTCGCTGGTATACCGCATCAAAAGCTGCCAGATCACCCACGACGGCGTCGCCCCCGTGTACTTTGCACCGTCAACACCGATCAGCCTCCGCTTCGTCGGGCTCCAGTAGTGCTGGCTGGGGTACGACCAGAGCGTCGTCGTCATCACCTCCAGCGCGGGCAGGTTGAACGGCGCACCCTTCTGCGGACGAGCGGCCGGTTCTCCAGCCGGCACCAGAACAGCCGGGCGCGGGCGTGGCACCTGCGGGTTGTTCTTGAACTTCGTTGGAGCGCCGAGCGGGATGCCCCCGATCCCCAGCACCGGTTTGGCCTGCGGCGCGGCGGTGGGCTTCGGCTGTTCTTGCCGCTGCGGGCCGGTATCGCTCCGTGATGGGCCCCGAGATGGCCCGCGTGTTTGGTCGCTGCGCGAATGACCGCCCTTTGATGGCCCGCGTCCGTGCTTCATGAGAAGGTCACCGCCTCCACGATCGTCCGCTGGGCTTCTTCGATCGTGGTAAAGAGCTTGATCCCCGCCGCCCGCGCGTGCCCGCCGCCGCCAAGACGGTTGGCGATCGTCGCGACATCCACCGCGTTGGGGCCCGGCTTGCTGCGCATGCTCACCTTCACCAGCAGGCCCGAACCGGCCGGCGCGTTGGTGGGGGGCGGCATCTCGGTGAGCGTGGCCACAACCTGCACACCCGCGACGGACATGACCGGCTCGGAGAACCCGCCGGTGTCCTCGCCGACCGCTCCGAGCTCACGCAGGTCTTTGTCGCGCAGCGTCATCAGCGCCAGCCGCTTGCCGTGGTGCATCGTCAGGCTGCTCAGCGCGCGGCCGAGCAGCACCGGACGTGTGGGGCGCTGCTGCTGCTCAACCATCTCGTAGAGCGCTGGGTGGTCTACCCCGCTGTCGAGCAGACGAGCCGCCAGCCGGAGCGTGCTGGAAGTCACGTTGCTGAACCGCAGCCACCCGGTGTCAGTCGCGAGACCGAGGTAGAGCGGCGTCGCGACATCCAGCGGTAGCGACGCATCGGGCGAGAGCTTCAGCAGCGCGGTGGCGACATCCGCAACGATGTGCGAGGCGGCCGCCGCTTTGGTGTCAATCAGCCGTATGGCCGCAACCTCGGCGTTGCCGTGCAGGTGGTGATCGATGATGACCGTGCTGGCGGCCTTCCCGGTGAGCCACGGGCGGAGCCCCTCGAGCTGGCTCCAACTGCCGGTATCGCAAACGGCGATCGCGTCGACATCCTGCGCGCCCGCCGGGATCTGCGTCGCCTCGTTGTTCAATTTCTTTACGGGTGTTGAACCGGCAACGGCGTCGGTCCACGAGGGGAACGGCCCGATCAGCCACACCTCGCTCGCCACACCCGCGTGTGCAAGGGCGCGGCTCAGGCCGATCGACGACCCCAGCGCATCTCCATCGGGCTTCGCGTGTGTGCAGATGACGACCTTCTTGCACCCCCCAAGCCAGGCGGCGACCTTCTCTGCGTTTGCGTTGCCGGTGTATTCGCTCATGCCTTGCTCGATCCGGCGTGAGCCGGTCCTTTGCTGACGAGTTGGACGACGCGTTGACAATCGCGCCGGATCGCATCGACCAGTTCACCAACACCGGAGAACCTGACCTGCGCCCGCACCCAGTGCTCGATCTCGACCCGGATCACCCAGTCGTATTCCTGTTCCGCAACCCGCTGCCCGGGTCCGCCGGTGCCGATCAGGTGCGCCTCCATCGTGCGAGCGTGCCCGCCCTCAAACGTCGGCTTCACACCCACGCTGATCGCTGCAGGGAAGCTCTCGCCGCCGGGAAGGTGCGCCGTCCCCCCGTAGACCCCGTCCGCAGGCAGCAGCTGTTCGCTCCGCACGTTGGCGGTGGGAAAGCCGATCGTGCGCCCGCGCTGATCGCCACGCACCACACGGCCGTCGATCTCGTACGGCCGCCCGAGCACCGCCGCCGCGTCG
>JAUXUZ010000590.1 GCA_030680655.1 Phycisphaerales bacterium | reverse complement strand
TTTGCCATTTGCCATTTGCCTTCTGGCCGCGCCCCTGGCACGCCGCTCGCTCCCCCCTCCCGCAGACCCGTTCCACAGGCAGGAGGCCGCGCAGTGCCAGCACCATTCCGCATCGTTGTTGCGCTCTCGCTCGCGCTGATGGCGCAGAATCTGCCCGTGTCGGGCCAGGTCGGCGGACCCGGCGGGAGCGTGCGGCCCGGCGAGGACCCCACCGGCTACGACCCGAGCGTTCAGCTGACCGCCGACAACATCGCCATCCAGGACATCGCCCGGATTCAAGGGCAAGGGGTCTCGATCCTGCGCGGTGTGGGCATCGTGACCGGGCTCGGCAAGGGGAAGGGTGACAAAGGGAGCGAGCTCGCCCTCGCCCGACCGCTGGCGCGCCTCTACGAGGTCAACAACATCCCCCTGCCCAACCTCGAGGAACTGGCCAACGCCAGCACCTGCGCCCTGGTCGCCATCGAGGTGACCGTTCCCGCGCAGGGCGCAAGGCAAGACGACGCCTTCGATGTACGCATCACCGCCCTCCACTCCGCCTCCGACCTCACCGGCGGCCAGCTGATCCTCAGCCCCCTCATGGGCCCCCGCGGCGACGACACCACCGTCTACGCACTCGCCAGCGGCACAATCGTGATCGAGGACAAGTCAACGCCCACAACCGGCATCGTTCCCAACGCAGCGCACATGCTCGCAGACGTCGCGATGCCGACGATCACCGACACCTTCGTGCTGACGCTGCAGCCGCAGTACCGCCACTACACCGTCGCCAGCCGCGTCGCCGACGCGGTCAACGGCGCTGTCAACGACCCGCAGGAAGGGCTCGCCCTCTCCGACCGGTCGATGCACGTTGACGTCGCCCGCGCCCTCAACGACACCAGCATCCTGGTGACCATCCCCCGGCAGGAACGCGCCAACGTGCCGCAGTTTGTCGCCATGGTGCTCAGCACGCAGGTGACCCTCAGCCTGCTGCAGCAGCCCGCCGAGGTGCGCATCAACCGGCGAACCGGCAGCATCATCTTCAGCGGCAACGTCGAGATCAGCCCCGTCGCCATCAGCCACAAGAACCTGATGATCTCCACGCTCGTGCCCGCGCCGCCGGTCAACCCCGCCTACCCCACACGCTACCGCGAGACCATGATCGGGCTCGACACCTCCAGCCGCGCCCGCGAGAAGGCACGCATCCAGGACCTGCTCCTCGCCTTCCGCACGCTGGATGTGCCCATCGAAGACCGCATCAACATCATCGTGCAGATCCACAAGGCCGGACGCCTCCACGGCAGGCTGGTGATCGAATGAACATCTCCTCGCCCCCCATCACGGGCCGGCCGGGCCTGGGCCTGGGCGTTGCGCCAGTCAGCCTCGACGGGCTGCGCACCGGCGCGCAGCACGACTTCGCTTCCATGCTCTCCCAGAGCATGGCCGCTCGCTCGGGCAGCGCGGCGACCAAGCCGACCTCCAAGATGACCGAGACGGAGAAGGACCAGCAGGCCCGCCAGGCCGCCGAAGAGTTCGTCGCCGACGTATTCATGCAGCCGATCCTCAAGCAGCTCCGCAGCAGCAGCATCGGCGGCGAGCTCGCCCCGCCGCTGGGGCCAGGACCCGGCGAAAAGCAGTTCCGCTCACTCGCCGACACGCAGGTGGCCCGGCAGCTCGTCCGCGCCAGCAACTGGCCGCTGGTTGACACCCTCACCCGCACCCTCCGCTCCCACAGGCCCGGGCAGGGCGGCGCAAGCCTCTTCACCCCCGAGGCCCTCGCCGCGGCCCCCACCTTGCCCGGCTCACCCGCCGACATCAGCCGCGCACGCGCTGCGCTCGCCGCCAAGGCCAAGGAGGCCACCAAGTGACGCCCCCCACCGCTCAACCAACCGCCAGGCTCACCATCGCCCAGTGCGCAGCGCTCGAGTCGCTGCTGATCGACCTGGAGAGGCACACCCGCGCCTCGGCCACCCTCGCCGACGAGCACCGCGCCGCCATCTCAACCGGCGACGCCGCCGCGATCGCACGCTGCATCGCCGCCCAGCAGGAGTCGGCCGCCCAGCTCAACAACCTCGACGCGCAGCGCGCCGCCTTCCTCCGCTCACTCGGCCTGCGCTCCACCGGTGCGGGAGGCGTCACCCTGTCACAGCTCGCCGCCATGGCCCCCAGCCCGCGCGCTGACGCTCTTACCGCCGCCGCCGCGCGCATCCGCGAGCTGCTGGCCGACGCCGCGCAGCGCCGCGAGTCGGTCCGCCTCGCCAGCCTCTCGCTCATGGCCCACATGCAGGGCATCGTCCGCCAGATCACCCGCAACCTCTCAGAGACCAAGACCTACGCCCCGCCCAACCGCCTCATCCCCGCGGGCGCCACCGCCGGCAACCTCGACTTCACCACCTGACCAACGCACGGGAGCCCGAAATGTCCATCAACTCCGGATTCTCCATCGCGCGAACCGGCCTGCTCTCGAGCCAGGTGGGCCTGCAGGTCACCGGCAACAACATCTCCAACGCCAACACCGTCGGCTTCACGCGCCAGCGCCTCGACCTCTCGCCGATGGCCGACCAGCGCTACGGCAACCTCCGCCTGGGAACAGGCGTCGATGCCATGGGCATCCGCCGCCTCACCGACCGCGCACTCCAGCAGCGCGCCTGGAACGCCACCAGCGGCCTCGCCGCGGCCGACACAAACTACGCGCAGCTCTCCTCGCTCGAGTCGCTCCTGGGCTCGCTCAACGACGCCGACCTCTCCACCCCCCAGCTCGACGGGCCGAACCTCTCGACGTCGATGACCGCCTTCTTCGCCGCCTGGTCAACCCTCAGCCAGCGCCCCACCGACTCCGCCAGCCGACAGCTGGTCATCGACCAGGGCACCGCCCTCTCCCAGTACTTCCACGACACCCGCGCGGCGATCGTCAGCCAGCAGGGGACCATCAACAGCGACCTCAGCAACTCCATCTCACGCGCCAACACCCTCCTCTCGCAGATCGCAGACGTCAACGGGCAGATCCTCACCGGCGGCGGCGCGGCCTCGTCGGGCCTGCTCGACCGGCGC
>JAUXUZ010000589.1 GCA_030680655.1 Phycisphaerales bacterium | reverse complement strand
GTTGCCCATCGAGGTCTCGAGCACGACGGTCGGGTTCGCGGCGGTGGGGGGGATCGAGGAGTTGCTCATGGGCGAGCGTAGCGCACGCGCCCACGAAAAAGCCGCCCTCGTCGGGCGGCCTTGATCCGCTGGCAGGAATAGGCGTTTCGCCGGGGTTACTTCTTGTCGTCGCCCTTCTTCTCGTCGGTCTTGTCGCCGCCGTTCTTGATCTTCGCCGCCTCGTCCTCGCTCACCTTCTTGGCGGTCTTGATCTGCACCTCGGTGACGGGAACGTCGGGGATCTGCCCCTTCAGACCCGTCTTGACGGCCTTGATCTTGTCGACGACGTCAAAGCCCGCGACGACCTTGCCAAAGACCGCGTACCCGGCGCCGCCGGTCTGCGGGCTGGCCCGGTCGAGCGAGCCGTTGTCGGCGACGTTGATGAAGAACTGCGCCGTGGCACTGTCGGGGTTGTTGGTCCGCGCCATCGCGATGGTGTACCGCTGGTTCTTGAGCCCGTTGGTGTACTCGTTCTTGATCGGCGCATCGGTAGGCTTCTGCGCCATCGAGCTGTCAAAGCCGCCGCCCTGGATCATGAACCCGTTGATCACGCGGTGGAAGATCGTGCCGTTGTAGTGCCCCTTGTCAACGTACCGCATGAAGTTCTCGACGCTCAGCGGCGCCTTGGACTGGTTCAACTCGAGCAGGATGTCGCCCATCGAGGTCTGCATCTGCACGTAGACCAGCTGCTCCTTCGCGGGTGCCTCGGCCTTCTTCTCGTCCCCTTTCACCGGCACCACGCTCGGCGGTTGCGTCGGGGCCTTTTTGGCGTCGCCCGACCCTGCCTGAGCCAGGGCCGATGCGCCCATGACCGTCGCCGCCAGAACCGCCGCCGCCGTCATCAATCGCTTGCTGTTTGTCATTGAAGGCTCCAGAAGTACTGCACCATCGCAGATACCCAAGTGATTCCGTCCACTACGCACGCTCAACGGCACGAGGGTACCCGGCCGCTGGTGTATTCGCTCCGCCCGCCCCGCGGATTCGAGACGGTGTCGCCGGCGTCAAGCAGCGACAGGCCCTAGAAGCCGATCCGAAACTCCAGCAGGATCGCATCGTCGCGGAGCGCAGACTCGGGCTGCTCATTGCTCAGAACCCCGCGCTGGTGCCGCCAGCCGAGACTGAACGATGTATCCGCCCCCACCTTCCAGACCTGTTCCAGGCGGACGTCCAGATAATCGTGATCCGTGCCCGGAGCGTCGCTCAGGGCGCTCGCCCTCAACATCGAGCGGCCGCTGTCGGTCCAATTCCACCTCGCATCGCCCCCCCCTTCCGCCGTCGGTGCGGCCGCCGCGGGGCGGAAGGTCCCCACGGCCCTGTCCCAGATGCCCTGCGCCTGCAAGCCCGCGATCATGCCCAGGTTCAGCGGGCTGAACACCGTCACTTCGCTCAGTGTGTCGACAAGCGCTGAGAAGTCGTACGCCTCAGCGCTGACCTTGCGCTGGTCCGCACCCGCGCCGGTCTGCGCCCTGACGGGATTGATCACAAGCGGCTGAGCAACACGGAGCGTGCCCGCGGTTCGTGCAGCGTTGTAGGCCAGAATCTCATCGACAAACGCGTGCCCCCGGAGCTCGTCGTCCGCTGGTTTCGCTTGCTCATCGGACGCCAGCAGAGACAGCCCCGCCGGTTCGCGCGCTGGGTTGCTCGCCTCGGTCCGCCGCCGCGCCTCCTCTGCGCTCCCGGCGGAGATGATCCCGGGCCAGCGTGGAGTCAGTTTCGGCCGCTCCGCTCCCTCAACGAGGTCCCTGGCGCTCGGCTCTACCGCCTCCGCGCCCACCCGCTGGTCAGACCCAGCGAGCGACCCGCTGGCGCGACCGTTGGCGGCGCTCGACCACTCCGAGATCACGATGGTGGCCGTTGTGCCAAGCGCAACCGCCGCGACGGCTGCTCCGCCGCGCCACCACAGACCCCAGCGTGCAGGCTGACTCGGGTTGGAACGCCGGAGTTCCATGCCCTCATTCTTCGCCCATCACGGGCCCGTCGATGCAGAACTCCCCCCCCCCTCGCGCTCCTCAGCCCCTCGCCTCCACGGCCCTTGTCTGGCCCCTAAGGGCTATTTGAGCAGGGCCTCCAGCCCCAGAACCGAGCCCGGAGGGGCCACAGGCTCATCCGCCCCTTCTCCCGTCTTGCGGAGCCCCTTCAGCAGGCTCTTCAGATCGGCCGGCAGGGGCGCAACAAACTCCATCACCTTGCCCGTGATCGGGTGTTTGATCTTGAGCATGGCCGCGTGCAGGGCCACCCGCCCGATCGTCACCGCGGCTTTCTTTGCACCGACGGTGGCGGCGATCGCGCGTCCCTCGTACATGTCGTCGGCCAGCAGCGGGTGCTGGCGGTGCTGGAAGTGCACGCGGATCTGGTGCGTGCGGCCGGTCTTGAGCTCAACCTCCACCACGCTGATCCACGGTGAGTCGCGCCCCATCGTTTGCTCTGAGGGCGACGCCGCAGCGCCCGCTTTGTCCGTTGCCGTCACTGTCCAGCCGCCGCGTTTCTTCTTTGCCAGCGGCTCGACCTTCTGCGTGCCGCCCGCAAGCCGGTAGCGCCCCAGCACGCGGTAGACGCTCACCGCCGACTTGCCCAGGTGGTCGTGGCGCACGACCTGCTTCTCGCGGAACCCCTTCTCACGCGAAGGGTGCGGCCCGATCGGCACGTCGATCACATCCACCAGCGGCTCGACCTTGCCGTGCACGAACGCGACGTAGCGCTTGTCGGTGCTGCGCTTCTCAAACTGCTCGGCGAGCTTCCAGTGGGCGGTGTCGCTCTTGGCGAACACGATCACGCCGCTGGTCTGCCGGTCGAGCCGGTGCACCACGCCGGGGCGGGCGAACTCACCGCCGACGCCCGAGAGGCCGCCTCCTGTCTTGGACCGGTGGCGGAAGTGGTACGCCAGCGCGTTGATCATCGTTCCTTCGGTGTGCGTTCGCGCGGGGTGCACGATGATGTCGGGGCTTTTGTTGAGCACGATCATGTGCTCGTCCTCGTAGAGCACATCCAGCGGGATGTCCTGCGGCGGGTAGTCCTCGCTCGGCGGGGCGTCGATCAGCACCTCCACCACATCACCCAGGCGCAGCTTCGTGCTCGACTTGGCGACTCGCTCGTTCACCGTGACGCGCCCGGCGTCGATGAGTTCCTGCAGCTTGTTGCGGCTCAAAAAGGTGATGCGGTCAACAAGGTACTTATCGAGCCGCTTCTCGAGGTCACGCGTCAGCGTGAACGAGACGCGCTGCATGCGCGAAGGCTGCACGGCGACTACATCGCCGTCGTCGCCGACCTCGCCATCATCAACATCAGCCAGATCAATGCCGGTCCGGGATGTGTTGCCCTCGGCGGCATCGACGTCGGGCCCCGCCGCTTTGGCCGCGCGGAACAGCGCCCCCGGA
>JAUXUZ010000588.1 GCA_030680655.1 Phycisphaerales bacterium | reverse complement strand
AACTCGGACGCTACCGCTGATCCCGCCGCTCGTTGCCACTTCAGATCAGTGTTGTCATTGCGGGAAGTCAGCCGCGACGACGAATGCAGCGCCCTCAGTTCCGCAATAGACCAGATTACCGTTGAGTCCGAACGTTCATCTCGGAATAGCCGGAGGTCCGAACACTCCTGAACAACGTGATCACGATCCCGACAGCGCAATAGCAAGTAGGCAGCTAGGCGGGAGAAATGCGGAACGCCTTTGAGCCGCGGCTCGCACGCATCCAGCGCGACTAGCGCTGACGAGACCATCACGGAGGACAGGGGGAACGTGCTGCCCGTCTGCCGCTGGACAAATGCCTCGTCGAGAAGCTCCTCAGGAATGAAAATGACATCGCTAGCTTCCGACGCGCGGTTGATGGTTCGCAGGATCTCGTGGCTGCGAATGCTCTTGCAAGGGAGTGGTATCGAGATGACCGCGCTGTCTGGAAGGAGTCGGAGTAGCTTGCCGAGAATAGTGCGGTGCTCAACTGCTTCCGAAAGCTTGCGAGCGAGAAGCAGTGCTTTCACGAAGCCGAGAAGGGCAGCGCTGAGCGTCGGATGCATCCGTTCGCCCGTGATGCGGCAGATCGTGTCGATGCGATAGCGGACATGGTCGAAGGGGATGTCGCCCAAGTCGTCGATTTCCATAAGCAACACGGATGTTGCCTCACTCGGCCACACGCATTCAGGTTCGCGAGCAACCAGTCTGGGAGAGGTGGCGGGAGTGAGATGGAATCGTTGGGAGACCAGTTGGAGGGATGGCATCGCCTCCAGAGACCACTCCACGGATGCGCTAATTGGCAAGCTGAGAATGCGATCTGACGTTGGAAGCGTTTGCCATGTGGAGCCTCGCTCGCCGACCAGGCAGACCCACTGATGCTCGGAACAGATGTACTGGCGAGCTTCGTGCTCGCCGAGCGACTTGGTGCTGCCAATCGCTCGGGTGAGCGCGGCTACAGAGTCCATGTTGAGTGCTTCGGGGCCCTGCGTCACCCGCTGCAAGGCGCCGATGACGAGCGGCAGGACACCGCTTTTGCGAAGAACGCTGTTCCATGCGACGCGAACGGATCGCTCGTCTTCAAGTTCTTTCGTGATCGTGAAGTCGACAAGCCGTCTTCCGGCATCGACGAAGAATGCGCCGTGGAGAACAACTTCCCAGTCGTGGTTGCCATCGACGGGAACACAATCCGTTTGGTCTGGCTCACCAACGGGCAGATACGACGCCCACGAAAGCCGCAGGGTGGCGTTGTTATCGCTGGCGGGCCGTCGCATGAACTGAACCGCCACATGAGGCGTCGCTTTGTCCGGACGGTCTACCCAGTCGTTGGTGGCGGGGTCCAGCACCGGGCGATGCGGCCACTTGGGATGGCTGCGAACAACTGCCACGAGTTCCTCGTTCAGTTGGTTTTCGACACCGGAGAACACAACCCGATCGGCAACAGACTGTTCAATGATCACATCAACAGAGCCATCAAGACTTGCTGGCCCTGCCGCGGTACGGAGCTGGTCGGACGTTCGCCTCCGCTGCGATGCGGAGGCGAGCTGCGTAGCGCCGATCAACCGTGGCGACACATCACTAGTGTCCCCCCGCCACAGCCGGACCGAACGAAGATTGGACAGCAGCGGGATGATCTTTGCGATTCGGTGAATGACCGACAGGCCGAGGACCTGGTCGGGTGGACCATCTCGGTCGCCGGGATACTCCTGCATGATGTGCGGCTTGGCATCGCGTTGCGATCGGAGAGGTAGCCAGATTGCGAACCAATGCGCGGTCTGACAGCATGGGGACAGAATGCGGCGCAGGGCCGCTGCGTCTGACGGCTCGAACGAGTCCCATTCGGCGTGTTTTCCCCGAACTTCGTGGGACCAAGGATTCAAAACATCAGCGATCGGATTCGAGCTGTCTCCATCGCGGCCGCTTGCCAGGTAGAAGAAAGCATCACAAAGGTGGAACGTGCTCTTGAGCCCCAATCCAAAGCGACCAATCGTCGCGATGTCACCACCGCGAGAGCCCAGTCCGAGTCGCCTGACTCCTTCCTCGTCCAACGTCCGAAACGGGCCGTCATTCACCAAGAAGATGCCCGGACGGTCTAGAAGGGGATGCGTGGTACCGCTGGGAGCGCGAGCCCATCCCAGATTCAGGCACGTTGCACCCGCGTCGTCGGCGTTGGCCAAGAGTTCCTTGACGACCGGGAAGCCCAAATAGTACAAATCCGTGAGGTTGACGCGGATCTGGGAGATCCGAGTGTCAACCGAGTCAATGAAACCCTTGCTCGCCATAGGCGGACATGGTACGAGCCGCTACCAGGCTGCCCGGCGACGGTCGACCAGTTAACCGCCCGTCCCCGTCCACCAGAGAACGCGAGAGCGAGAGAGGTGTTTGACGCACCGATCCCAAGACGCATGGTGTCCGGACTTCGACCCTCTGAAACGGCCTCGAACCGAGAGCGCAGCCGCCCGGGGGCCAAATCGCCAAACCGCTCGGATTGTGCGGGCTTTCTGGCCACCCCGCCGCGACGGGCAAAACGGGCCGCCTGTAAACCAAACGACCCCGCCGTGAGGCGGGGTCGGAAGGAAACTCTAAACAGCCCTGACTAAGCAACAACCTGCCGGTTAACCGCTGGATTCTGAAGTGCCCATTTTCAAGGCGTTTACAAGCCCCACCGCCCCCGGCATGAACGTGATTGCCAGTTCGTCGTCTGCCGTGCTGAACTCAATTCGATCGACCATCTGCGGGATCAGGCGGTTGCGCTGGCCAAAGTCCAACGCCGACCATGCGGCCGTCATCGCCTTTGCGGCCTTCAGACGCTCGCGCGGCGGGACTTCGGTCAGAAGCTCCCGCCATATTCCTGGCGTTTCGAGGATCTCAGACACAAACCGCTCGAGCTCAATGGCCGGGTACTGCCGGCCGGAGCAGGGGGGACGTCCGCCTGCCGTCGCCCGGCATCGGTAATAGCGATAGGTCATGGTCGCCCGAGGCCCCAAGCGGCGCGGGACTGTGTACGTGCTCATGGGGCGTTCGCAGCCCGGGCACACCACCTTGCCGCGGAGCGGGAACTGATGCGATATGCGCGGACTCTTTCCGGAGCGACGGCGGGCGTCGAGGTGGCTGGCGGCGTCGGAGAACACCTTCAGGTCGATGATCGCCGAGTGGCAGCCGGGCCGGACCTTGTCGTTGTCGGCGAACACGCCGAGGCAGACTGGGTTGTTGAGCACATCGAGTACTTGGCGGGCGGTCCACTTGCCGCCGCCGACATTCTTGCCCGATCGCTTCGACAAGCGTTGCTTGGTCGTCCATCCATTGCCATTGAGATGCCGCGCGATCTCGGTCGGCAGCGTGCCCGAGGCGGCCATCTCAAAAATGGTCCGCAGCCTCTTCGCCTCGACGGGGCTCGGAACAAGTTGTTTGGACTTCGGGTCCGCGTCGTAGCCATAGGGGGGCGGCCCGGCCAGCCGTCGCCCATGGGCCTTGAGGAACAAGCGAGTGTCGGAGAGCCGTCCGACGATCAACTCGTGCTCGAACTGCGCGAACGAGCCGATGATGTGCCGTAAGAATCGACCTTCGGCGGTGGTGCCCAGACCCGGCTGATGTACGAACCGCAGTTCAACGCCGGCGGCATCAAGCTCATCCATGATCAGGACGCTGTCACGCATGGTGCGAGACAAGCGATCGAGCGCGACGGCGTACACGCGCTTCACACGGTTGTCACTGATCGCCTCCCTCAGGCGTTTGATTGCCGGCCGGTCCAGGTTCGCGCCACTCCAACCCTGGTCGTCGAAACGCTCGCCAATCCAGTCCGTGTCGCGCTCGCCGTACGCACGGGCGCAGTCCATGCACACCATGAACTGCCCGTCGCAAGACGAAACGTCCTTGGCCGTGTCCACCGACTGGCGGGTATAAATGGCAAAGCGGGATGGGATGGGAGAACTCGGGTGCAATCTCGCAAATCATTCCACCCAGAACGCCCCGAGCGAGCTTGCCCGGCCCGGGGAAGTCGCTGGAGGCCCGGTTTTGCCGTGGGACTGGCCCGAGAACCGTCGATCGAAGAAAATTTGTGCCTCGGTGTTGAACACCATACGGCAATATGCCGTATACTTTGGAGGAGATTCCCATGAGCACTATCAGGTACAGCAAGATCACAATCCGCCAGCCCGAGCCGCTCAAGGCCAAGGTCGAGAAGGCCGCCGCGCTGCGTGGCATGACCGTGACCAGTTTCATCAACGGCATGCTTGAGTTAGCGGCCGACAAGACGCTGAGCCGCATCGAGGCCCGCGAACTCACCGAGCGCGACAGTGCCATCTTGCTCGCCATGCTGACCAAGCCGGCCCGTCCGAACGCGGCATTGCGCAAGGCCGCGAAGCGTTACCGGGAGATGACCGGTGCGTGATGAGCTTCGATTCGGACCATTCGATAAGAGCAAGCACGACCGCGGCAACTTTGACTGCGGCGTAGACGCGTTAAACGACTACCTCAAGACCAAGCTCGGCCAGCACAGCAAGAAGAGCCTCACACGCGGCTATGTGCTCGCGACTCCCGACGGGAGAATCGCGGGCTACTTCACGCTCTCCGCGAGTCGAATTACAGTGAATGTGATCCCCGATGGGCACGGTTCACTGGCAAAGATGCCGCTGCCGACGACGCTCATTGGCCGTCTGGCCGTCGATCAGTCGTTCCGAGGTCAGGGGCTCGGGGCTGCCCTATTGGTCCACGCTCTGAAGATCGCAGTCGAGATTTCGGAGACCATCGCGTCCGCCGCGATCGAGGTTGACGCGAAAGACGAGGCATCGCGGTCGTTCTACGCGAAGTACGGGTTCGAGAGCCTCACCGACGACCGGCTCCACATGTACCTGCCGATGGCGACCGCACGCGAACTCGTCGAGCAGTCCGGCAAGTAACCGTTGCGATCGCGCGGCTTGTTAACCGCCTGACTTGTCCACCAGAGACGGTGAGAGCGTGAGAGTTGTTGGACGCACTCGTCCCGAGACACATCTTGTCCTGAGCGCTGGCCTCTGAATTGGCCTCGAACCGAGAGCGCCGCCGCCCGCGGGCCAAATCGCCAATCGACTCGGAATCTGCGGGGGTTTGGGCCAAGTGACCGCCGCGGGTCAAAACGGGCCGCCTGCAAACCAAACGACCCCGCCGTGAGGCGGGGTCGGTGGTGAACTCCCTGTACAAGACCGTTTCGGAGGGTTGGCGGACCACTCTCGGGGTGGCCCGATGGGTGTGCGATCGACACGGGTTGTTAACGGGGACGGGCGGAAACCGCGTTTTTAGGGCCGTGAGCGGGGTGCAATCTCTCTCGGTCCGGTTCTCGGGGCGTCGCGGGAGGGGTTGCCGACGAACCCCGTTGGGAGCCTTCGCGTATCACCGTTAGGCCGATATACTCCCCCCGAGCATGCTCCATCGAGGCAGCACATTCCGGCTATTCGTCACCCTGCTTCTCGCGGTCGCGGTGCCGTTCTGCTGCTGCAACTTCCACTCGTGGTTGAGTGTGTGCGTGCCATGCGAGGCCGCTGAGCATCCGGCGGCGATCGAGACGGTGGCGCATCACCATGAGCACGCGACCGCGCACGACCACGATTCGGACCATCACGCCGACCGAACCACGTCGTCAACCGACGGCAACGAGACGAGCCCTTCGCCGTGTGGTCCTGGCCACGACGATGACGACTGCACCTGTGGCAAGCAGAACACGCTCCTGACGGTTGCCAAGCCGACCTTGGAATTTCCCACCCCGGTGTTGGTGGCGATTCTTTCGTTTCCAACGATCGCAGACTCGTGGGCATCGACCCCGTTCAGGTCGGTCGGACGGGATTTGTGGGTGGCTTCAAGACCTCCCACTACGCTGCTGCTCCTGCATTGCGCGCTCATCGTGTAGCAACACCATTCGGATTGGTGCCAACCGCTCTTCCCTGCGCAGTTTCCGCGCGAGGATCGCAGGAGTGGTGCTTGGCATCTGTCTGTTCTGAGCAGGTGTTTGCATCGCCATTTCAACTGAACTGACCCCACTCCGACCGGAGGTTTCTCATGGCACGCTCACGCGCGGCCGTGGCGATGGGCGCACTGGCGCTCATCACTGCGGCGATCCTGATTCCCGTTTACGCCCACGAAGGGCATGGCAAGCCCACTGGGACTACGTTCGATCCGAACGCGCCGAAAAAGGTGTCCGAAGCGACGGCATCGGCCATCGGGCTCAAGTCGGCTGAGGTCGACTTCGGCCAGGTCGAGGACGTGGTCCGACTCACGGGCATGGTCCGTGCTCGACCCGATGCCATCGCCGCCGTTGCGCCAAAGTACGCAGGCGTTGTTCGCACCATAGCCGTGCAACCGGGAGACCGCGTGACCAAGGGCATGGTGGTCGCCGAGATCGATTCGCCGGAGATCGCCCGGCTCATGTACGACCTCAAGCGCTTGGAGGCGGAGAACGAGAAACTGCTCGCGGAGGTCAAGCGAGCCGAATCGCAGGTTGCATCATTGGAGATCGAGATCCCGTCGCTCACGATGAGTGCCGAACTCGCCGAGATCGAGGTTCAGCGCCTGACGAGCGCCGGGGAAAGCGTGTCCGCCAACCTGCTCGCGCAGCGCAAGTCCGAGGCCTTGAAACTCCGGTCGGACGCCGGTCTTCGGGGAGTCGCGATGACGCAGGCGCGCGCGGAGGTCGAGTCGCTCCGCCGCCAGGCCGAGACCACGCGGGCGTCCGCCGAGGCTCTTCGCGGGACGTTGCCCGGCACGAGCGACGGGGCGGAGGCCGAGTCGCTCGGGGACCAGACACGGCCCGGCCTTGTTCGGTTCACCGCACCGATCGACGGCGTGGTCATCAGCCGCAGCGCCGTTCCCGGCGCGGGTGTCAGTGCCGGCGTAGCGATCGTGACCATCGGTGACTTCACATCGGTGCAGGTCGAAGGCGAGCTGCCCGAGGGCCTGCTTGATCGCCTCGGCTCAGCCCAGGGTGCAGAGGTGCGAATCCGGCGCGGCGTGAGTGCTGCGAGCGATGTGGTCGCCGATGGCATCGTGCGGTTCATCAGTCCGGTGATTGACGCGACCAAGCGGACGGCCCACCTGATCGTGGATGTGAACAACGCGCCGGGCCTGCTCCGGCAAGGGCAGTTTGTGGATCTTGCCGTGGTTCTAAGCACCAACGACAGCGCTGTCGTTGTGCCCGTTTCCGCCATCGTCAAGGAAGGACCGCTCCAGTACGTCTTCGTCAAGGAGGGCAAGGCCGAGAACGTGGTCTTCAAGAAGCGCGATATCGCCACGGGAGTTCGAGACGACCGCGTCGTCGAGATCAAGCAAGGGCTTGTGCCAGGCGACGTGATCGTGGTGAGCGGTGCGTTCAGCGTGTCGCAAGTGCGAGGGTTCGTGCCGGGAGCGCCGGAGCCTGCTGAGCCTGCAAAGAGCGGCGACGGCCACGGCCACACCCACTAACGACGAGGCAGTCACTCGCCACTGACCAGGAAGGACCCCCCTTTGCTCAACTGGATCATCCGATCATCGCTCCACAACCGCGTGCTCGTGCTCATCGCCGCGCTGCTGGTGTCGGTCTATGGACTTTACGTCACGTTTAATACACCGACCGACGTACTACCCGACCTCAATCGCCCCGTGGTCACGATTTTCGGCGAGGCTCCGGGCCTTGCGCCGGAAGAGGTCGAGGCCCAAGTCACGTATCCCATCGAAACGGCCGTGAACGGCGCTCCGGGTGTCGAGCGGGTTCGCAGCCGCAGTGCTCTCGGGCTGTCGATCGTGTACGTCGAGTTTGCGTGGGGGACCGATCCCAAATACAACCGCCAGGTGGTCACCGAGCGGCTCGGCACCGTCACGGAGAAGCTTCCCCCCGGCATCGTCCCGGTGATGACTCCCGCATCGAGCATCATGGGCGAGATCGCCCTGATCAGCGCCTCAAGCAAAACGCTCTCGCCAATGGACGTGCGGACGCAGGCCGAGTTCGTGCTGCGCCCGGCCATCCTCTCCATCCCCGGCATCGCCCAGGTGACGGTCATGGGCGGAGAACTGAAGCAGTTTCGCGTGCGGGCCGATCCGGACAAGCTCCGGCTGTTCGACCTCACGCTTGAGGATGTCGAGAATGCGTTGGCTGCCGCGAACCAGAACACGGGGGGTGGATTTCTTGTCAGCGGGGCGCAGGAACTTGTCGTCCGCAACCTCGGCCGGGTCCAGACCGCCGATGACATCGCCTCTTCCCTCATCACCAACAAGCCCGGCGATCACGACTCGCCTCCGCGGGCCGTGCTGATTCGAGATGTGGCCACGGTCACCGAAACCGGCCCCACGATCAAACGGGGCGACGGGTCGGAGAACGCCGCGCCCGCCGTCATCATGGCGATCCAGAAGCAGCCGGGCGCCGACACGCTCACGCTCACCCGGGCGCTCGATGCGACGCTGGCGCAGCTCAAGCCCGCGCTGCCCGCCGGTCTGGATGTGAACGCCGATGTGTTCCGGCAGGAGCACTTCATCAACTCGTCGATCGGCAACGTCGTCGAGGCACTCCGAGACGGTGCGATACTCGTCGTCATCATCCTGATCCTCTTCCTGATGAACGTGCGGACCACGATCGTCACGCTCACGGCACTCCCGCTCTCGCTCATCACGACCTTCATGGTCTTTCACTGGCTCGGGATGAGCGTGAACACCATGACGCTGGGCGGACTGGCGGTCGCCATCGGCGAGCTGGTGGACGACGCGGTCGTCGACGTCGAGAACGTCTACCGCCGACTGGGCGAGAACCGCCGCTCCACCAACCCCAAGCCCACCGTGCAGGTGGTCTTCGACGCTTCCAGCGAGATCCGCAACCCGATCATCCTGGGCACGGTCATCGTCAACCTGGTCTTCCTCCCGACGTTCTTCCTGCCGGGCATCGAGGGACGGCTCTTCGCACCGCTCGCGACTGCATACATCATCAGCATCTTCGCGTCTCTGCTTGTGGCGCTCACCATCACCCCGGTGCTGGCGT
>JAUXUZ010000586.1 GCA_030680655.1 Phycisphaerales bacterium | reverse complement strand
CCCGACCTTGGGCTTCATGTCGTGCTTGGCCATCTTGCCCTTGAACTTCTCGCCCGCCGTCACCGAGCCGTTGGCCTTGATGTCGGCCTCGGTGTAGATGCCGCCAGGCGTCAGGTAAAGCGCCCGCTCTTCATCCGCGTCCACGCCCGCGGGCATGGCGTCGTCGCCGTCATGTCCGCCCTTGGCCGAAGAGGCCGCGATCGCCGCGACGAACTTGCTCATGCGGTCCGTGTCGCTCATCGCGTCCCACTTGGCGGCGGAGGCCGCATCGTGGAAGGCGACGGCCTGGCCCTTAAAGTCGCGGGTGATCGTGGCATCCGCTGCGTCGGCGGTGATGGGGCAGACGGTGTTGACCGGGGCCGCACCCAGCGCGCCCTTCTCGACGGTAAACGTGAAGGGCACGGTCAAGACCTGCTCCTTCTCAGCGGTGCCGACGTTGAACTGGCCCCACGCCTTGTAGGTACCCGGCTCCTTGAAGTGGGCCTCGAAGTCCACCTTGGATCCGCCCATGCCCATGCCCGCGTCCGCCGCCTTGGGCGCAGCGCCGCCGTGGCCCGCGTGCTCGTCCTTCTTCGTCTCGGTGCCATGTCCCCCGTGGGCATCATGCGCGCCCGCCCCGTGTTCGCCACCCTCGTGCGGATGCGCGTGGACGAACTGCGTCCCGTCCTGACTGATGATGACCAGGTGCCCCATCGCGCCGAGGTACGGGCGGAGCGTGGTCACGGGCTTGCCGTCCTTGGTGATGTTGAACGACATGTGGGCCTTGCCGCCGGCGTTGATCTTCCCTTCGGTGTCGAGCGCGACCGTGAAACCGTCAATGGTCTTGGGCTTGTCGGCATCGACCGTAAGCGGCACCGCCGCCTTCGGAGTACCCGTCGCCGTCACCTTCACCGGCACCACCTGCTGCGGCGAACCCTTGGGCGTGAAGTCAAAGTACAGCGTGTACTCGCCCCCGGCGGGGAAGGTCATCGGGATGGTGAACGCGCCATCGGCGCGCCGCGTTGGATGCTCGTGCGCGAACCACGAGAGGTCCTTGCTTACCGCCAGCAGGTGCAGCACCTTCTCGTGGACCGTATCGAGGTCCTTGACGGGCGTTCCCTTGGCGTCCTTGAGCGTGAAGACCATCGGCGCGGCCTTTCCGGCTTCGATCGCCTTGCCGCCGTCGGCAGCAACCGTGACCGTGTGCGTGACGGGGGCCGCCTCCGCGCCGCGGCCGTGGTCGTGCCCGTCCGCCATCGCGGGCGCGAGCGCCGCGACCTTCGCCGCCGCCGCCTTCACCGGGGCGAACGCCGCCTTGCTCTTGGCCACATCGCCCGCCCCCCCCGCATCGGCGATGTTGTGCAGGTTGTCCGCCGCCTCGGCGAGTTCTTTGCTGGCAAGGTTGATGTCCTTGACCTTCTCGCGCGGCACGCCGCTGTCCTTGGCGAGCGCGAGCGCCCCCAGTGTCTTGGCGAGCGTGGCGACGGCGTTGGCCTTGTCCGAAACGCCCGCGATGGAGCCGCCCGCAAGGGCGACATCTATCGCCTTCACATCTGCGGCGATGCGCTGCGCCGCATCGGCGAACGACCCGGCCTTGGCGACTTCGCCGTGCGCGTGGCCGTCGTCTTTGTGGCCGGGCTGCCCCCCCGCGCCCGGCTTGCCATCGCCGTGGCTGGGCTGGGCGAGAGCCATCGACGCGGTCGATAGTGCAAGGCCGGATGCGAGGATCAACGACAGGACTGGAAGACGTAAACGATTCATGACTGAGCTCCTTGATCTGAGGCCGCAGGGCGGCCGGTTTCGGGTGATGCAGAGGCGGACGCGTTGCCACGATCGCTCGCCCCTGCTGGTGTGGCGACGGTGGGTTTAGAATGGCTTTCGGTCGTGGTCGACACTGGTTGGATCGGTGCGTGCTCGCCGTGCTTCTCGGCGTGCTCCCTCGCCAGCCGCTCGGCGGCGGTCTTGCCGAACCGGTAGAACACGGCCGGGGTGACGAAGAAGTCCAGCAGCGTGCTGGTGATGAGGCCGCCCAAGATGACGACCGCGACCGGGTACAGGATCTCCTTGCCCGGCTCGCCTTTGCTGAGCACCAGCGGGATCAGGCCCAGCCCCGCCGTGACGGCGGTCATCAAGACCGGCGCGACGCGCTCCTGGCTGCCGCGGATGATGAGCTCCTTGCTCCACGGCTGGCGTTCCTCGGTCATGAGGTGGATGTAGTGGCTGACCATCAGTACACCATTGCGGGTCGCAATGCCGGTGAGGCTGATGAAGCCCACCAGCGAGGCGACGCTGAAGGGCTCGCGGGTGATCGCCAGCGCCGCCACGCTGCCGATGAGCGCGAAGGGGACGTTGAGCATGATCTGCGCGGCGACCATACCCGAGCGGTAGTGGGTGTACAGGATGACGAAGATGGCGACCAGCGAGCCCAGGCCCAGCAACAGCAGCAGACGGGTGGACTCTTGCTGCGCCTCGTAGAGGCCGCCGTACTGGATCGTGTAGCCCGCGGGGAGTTTCACATCCATCGCGATGGAATCCTGGAGTTCCTTGACCGTGGAGCCCAAATCGCGGCCGCGGACGTTGCACTGCACCACGATGCGGCGGCGGAGGTTCTCGCGGGCGACCTCGTTGGGACCGAGCTTCTCGAC
>JAUXUZ010000585.1 GCA_030680655.1 Phycisphaerales bacterium | reverse complement strand
TACTCTAACCAATTGAGCTACGCCCCCGGGGCGTACCCCGCGCTCCGGCCGTTGCGGGCCGATCGAGGGGGGGGAAATCTAGTCGCGAACCGGCACAAGTCAAGCGCACCACGCGTGTCGTTCGCGTGCGGGCGCGGCCGGGGCCTGGTTACTGAGCGCCGCCAGCAAACTCCAGGTTGCTCTTGCTGCCGCTTGCGGCATCCTGAAGGCCAAAGGCGTTGCCGCCCTTGCCCAGGATCGATCCATTGATAAAGACAACTGCGCACGCGGCGATGAGCGCCACAACGGCCACAAAGAGCAGGCCGGTGTAGATGTCCATCGAGGCGGTGCGCCGGCGGGTGGCGCCGGGAAGGTTCATACCCATCTGGCTCATGGTGTGGTCTCCTGAAGAGTCAGACGGATCAGTTGATGCGGCTGAGAACGGTGTCGTCGGCCATCACGGTGTTGCTGCTGCCGAGGGTGTCGATGCGGCCCACGGCCTCGTTGACGTCGGCGGTCAGGATGACCAGCGCTCCGACGAACTTGCCGCCGCGCACGATGTTCATCCGCTGCCCGGCCTTCACGCCCGCCGACGAACCGGCGGAGATGAACGCCAGCGTGTCGCCGCTTGGCGCCTTGGCCGTCTTGCTCACCTTGGCGGTGATCAGCGGGCCGGCGGTGACCTCGGTGCCGCTGCGGGCGGTCGAGGGCGTGTTGGCGGCCTTGTCCTGTGCGGCGATCATGTCGGCCATCTGCTCCTGCGTGGCGCGCAGGTTCTGCGTCGCGACCTGGATCTGGCTCTCAAGGTCTGCAAGGCGCACATCCTTCTCCGTCGCTTCCTTGGAGAGGCGGACGTACTCGGTACGAAGCTTGGTGTTCTCGTCGTTGAGGGCCGAGGCCATCTGCGTTGACGTCTGCAGGCGCGCATCCTTGCCCGACGACTCGTTCATGAAGCGGGCGGCGTCGAGCTGCGCCGACTTCAGATCGGCCTGAAGCTTCGAACGCTCGTTCTGAACGTTCAGGTAGTCGGTACGCATCGCGTTGAGCGCGGTGTTGGCCTGCTCAGACGCCTGCTTGGCGTTGGCGATCTCCTTCTGCGCCGAGGTCTGGGCCTCGTTCAGCGAGAGGATCGCGGCCGACTTCTCGGCCCGCGCGGCGTCAACGCTGTCGCGGATCGTCTGGGCGTTGTATGAGAAGGCCATCGCCAGCGCGGCAAGCAGAACGGCGAACAGCGCGGCGAACACGATCAGGATCTTCGTCACCAGATGCACGGGGAACTCCTTTGGCCAAGGCCCAACCCACTGGCGGCTGCGTGCCGCCCGGGCCCAACTGCCAAGAGTAGTACCGGAAGCGGCCCACGGTTTCAAGTCGCGGTGGGGAAAGGGTTTAGCACCGGCCGCACCCCGCCGATCCGCCCGGCCGCTCACCGGGCGATTCCCCTACCCGGCTGACCGCCGCGGCCAGCCACAACCGGCCTGCCCACTTACCCTGGTCTGCCACCCCGCCCCCCCCCCGCCCCCGCCTCTCCCCTCCCCCCAACCACGGGAGCCATCCAATGGAGGCCCACATGAAGCGCACCCCGCCCCGACCCTTGCGAGCGATCGCCCTGGCCCTGGCTCTCAGCGGCCTCGCAGGCTGCGTCAAGGATGACCCCGCTTTCCGTTCCGGCGACCTCACCGCCATCCCTTCGCTCGTGGGCACCTGGCAGAGCGCCGGGCTCGACAAGGCCGACCTGAAGCTCACCTTCACCGCCGATCGACAATCGCTCGAAGCGGGCCGCCTCAAGGCCCGGCCGCTGAACACCACCATGGCCGGGGCGAGCGGCGACAACACCGCCGAGGTCTACACCCTGCACATCGAGAGCACCAAGAGCGACGACGCGCGCAAGCTGACAACGAAAGCACTCGCCGCGCGCGCCTACGCCGTGAAAGCGGGCGAGCGCACCCTGCTCTGCGTGCAGAACGATGAAGCCGAACCAGAAGGCCTGGCGCCGACGTTTACGATCTCCAAGCAGCTCTTCATCGCCGTCGCGGTGAGCGGTGACACACTGACGATCAACTGGCCGAAGGTGCAGATCACCCTCGCGCCATCGGTCAAGCTGCTCGACCAGCCGGGCTCAGATGACGCCCCCGCGCCAACGGTTGACGCGGCGTTGCAGGCAGACGCACAAGGAAACGTGCCCGGCGCAACGCTGCTGACCAGCAGCCCAGACCGCGCCCTGTGGGTCTACCGCCACTACGGCGACCGCCCGGGGTTCTGGGATGAGAAAGGGTTGACGTTCACGCGGGTGATCCCGGCCAAGTGAGGGGTCGGCAGGTGCCCCAGAGCGAGCGCACGGTGGCTGGCGGCATTGGTGCAAGTGGGCCCCCGCGTGATACGGCGCGGGGTCTCCGACGTGCCACCGACCAGCGGTTCCTCCGATGGTCGGTGCGTTCATCCCGTGAGAGGACCGAGCGTCAAGGCGCACCGACCATCGCCGAGTCGCTGGTCGATGGACCGGGTGTTCGACGCTGCTGTTCGGGGCCACGCCCCCGGAGGTCAGGGTCGAATACAAGACCGGTTTACCACAGAGACTCAGAGAGCACAGAGAAGAGGGAGCAGGGAGCCCGTGTTTCATGCCACCAGTGAGCGCCGCCCGCAGCGAGCCGTTTCACCCAAAGACTGCTTTGCCGCGTTCTAATCGCCGTCCGGTTCGTCGCCTTCGTCGGGCGAGTCGATCGCCGTGATCGCAGAACTGAACACGCTGGCGATGTACCGGTCTGGAGTTTTCCGCATTTCGTTGAGAAAGGTCTGCTTGGCGCCTGCAAGCGTGGTGAAGTACTCACGGAAAGCCTGCGATGCCGCTCGACCTGCTGCTGCTGATGGGGGCAGCGGCAACCTGACCTCCCGATACCGAGTACCGCAGTCCTCGCGGTTAGTCTGCATGAGGGCGATTCGTTTCCACTGAACGCGCACGGCAGCGAGCGACAGCGCCCAGAGCAGCGTGAAGGGGTCCCATGGCGTGGCGTTCTCACCGACGCGCAGAATGAATACTTCCTTGGTAAAGACGACCTGCTCTTCGCCGGGAAGCAGGACGGCGAACTCACCGATATTGCTGCTCGCGCGATTCGGCGTGACGATGTCAAAGGGGTGAAGTCCGCTGACCTCGCCCCGCCAGAACTTTCGCGCGATGCTGTCGCTCACCAGATTCGTGGGGTTTGTGTTGACGCGGAGTCCACGGATGTCAGACACCTTGATATACGGAATGGTGCCCGCTCGCTGGTCGTTGCCCGGGCTCCCGTGGCCGCCTCGAACGGTAATGACGCCAGCATCCACAAGGTCGCCAATTGTGGTCTCCTCCCACCCAAGCTCACCAATGAGTTCCTCGAACTTCTCCTCGTAGCGATGGTCGTAATAGGTTGGCACCAGCACTCGCCGCGCCGATATCTCCGACCGCGTAGCTGAGGTGATCCCGGGGTGCTTCCTGCCAGCCCGATAGATATCGACAAGCTCGTTTAGCTCGTCGTCGAGCTCGTCCGTTCGCTGGCCTGTGCGGGCGTCCGTCTTGAACCGCTGCCCGCCGTTCTTATAGATACCACAGGTGCGAGCGTTCAAGAAAACGACTTTCGGGGTGCTCATTTGCCCACCTTTTCAAACACGTAGAAATTCGTCTTGGCGCGGCAGAAACCCTGGAACGCGTCCATCGGCACGTTTGCCACGACCACCGGACGGAGCTTGCCCTCAACCCACTCCTGTACAAACTGGTATTTTGAAGAGAAGAAATAGGTTTCTGGCAGGACGATCCCCAATCGGCCGCCCTTCCTCAACAGCTGATAGGAGCGTTCGAGCATGAGCAGCCCAATCTCGAGGTCTGCGAACACCCCGTCCTGTTTCGCGATGGCGAGGCCGGCGAGGCGCGCGTCCTCAGCCGAGACAGTGAGGTTCTTTCCGAACGGTGGATTCGTGACGACCACAGTGAATCTGCCGTTCGCGAACTTTCCGCCCGAAAGGTGTGGGTACTCCGTCGCCCATCTTTGGGTTCTCACGGAGTCGCCGCGAACGGTGTGCGCAGATCCGTCGCCCGCCACCTGCATGATGGCCTTCGTCAGCTTCACGCCGATCGGGTCCTTGTCGATACCGAAAATGTGCGTTTGCGCCCAGCGGGAAAGCTCGGACTCGCTCAGGCCGGGGTTCTCGCGCCGTAGATAGAGCATCGTCTCAACGAGAAAGCCGCCGGTTCCGCAGGCCGGGTCGATCACTAGGTCATCCCATTGGATGTCGAGCAACTTGATTCCTGCTCGGATTACTGCTTGGGGCGTGAAGTACTGACCCTCTCCCTGCTTGAGCGCTTCACTCCTCAAGACCTGGAAGGCAGTGGAGACTGTCGAGATGCCGAGATCGATGAGCTTAAGAGAGCCGAGGGCCTCCGCGCAGGCGTAGAGGCTCTCGTCGTCAAGTCGTAGGGTCCGATCACGCTCGCTCGTGAACACCTCAGGGTAAATCTGGACGAATCCAGAGAAACGATCCCGGAGCACTTCCGCTGTGTCGTGATGGGTCGCAAGCGGTCGAAAGAACGGCGGGGCCTGCGGGTGAGTCTTAGCCTGCTTGTCGCTTTCCAGCTTCAAGAGGATCACACTGCAAAGCTGGTCGAGCTGCTCCTCGCGCCGGGTTACCTGCGCGTCACTCACAACAACCTTGTCTAGCAGGCGCTCGACGATTCGCTTGAGCCCTTCCACGCTCGGCTGCTGCAGGTCCTTCCAAACCACATGGGCATGGTCGGGCGTGAGCCGGTCGTGGGGGCGCGGGAGCATCGCGACTGTTTTTCTCTTCGAGAGGAACGACCCGTCCGCCATCCTGTAGACATACGCAGCGGGGGCCGCATCTTCTGCGCTGTTCGCCCAGATGCCGAGTCGTGCGTGCGGTTCGTTTGCGAGGTACGCGTCCAACTGGCTAATCCCGCTGTCATCGTCTGGCTGCTTGCACTCGATTATGAAGGCAAGGTGCTTCGGCTTCCCCACGTGCTTCGCGGCGTCAAACACTGCGATGTCGACGGGATTGGACTGGTAGGACTGCGCTCGCTCACGCAGCGTCGCTTGGGATGGCGACCTCGGTACGCGCCACTCATGCCGCCCAAACATCATCTGATCCAGCGCCCACCCATTCTCCAACAGGCGGGCCACGAGGGGGCCGACAACCCGTAGCTGTTCAGGGCCGCTTCCCAGCCGGGAGGCCACCTCGGGGGGCAAGACGGTCGAGTTTGCCCGGGGGGTCTGTGTGGGGCGTTTCGCCATTGGACGGCCAATGTAGTCGTGCTAAGCGGACGTCGGGCTTACCCCGCCGGTTGCCGCCCGAAGGGCGGGGTAGCGCCCGCTCGCGGGATAGCGTTTTTCGTCGCGGGAAACCGCTTTCCGTTGCGGGACAGAGTTTCCCGTCGCGAAACGCTCCATCCCGTCGCGGGAAGCTCCATCCCGTCGCGAGATGCTCCTTCCCGTCGCGGGAAACTCCATCCCGTCGCGGGAAACTCCGTCCCGTCGCGGGACGCTCCATCCCGTCGCGGGAAACTCCATCCCGTCGCGGGGAGGAGTTTTTGCGTGCGGGACAGAGCGCTGGTCGCGGCTGGCGGGCTGCAATCGGGGGTGGGCGGTGTGGGCGCGGCGGGCTGCGCAAACGTTGCGCCAGAATCTGAACAAATTCGGACCTGAAACCAGCGCCGAGATAAAGCGACCCAATTCTTTTTTCGATTGAAGTTCCGCCCGTGCCGCATGTTGCGGACCACACGGGCCAACGCGGATGGGAAGTTGAGATCAACATGGAGGATACGCACCATGCGCTATCCAACGAAGATTAGTGAGTTCGCTCCCTGGCTCCTGGCCAGGGCAGGGGCCTGGAAATTGGCACCTGCATCGGTGGGTTTGTCCGCAGCGCAAGCCAACTCGGTTGACCTTGCGGCCAAGCTGCTCGATTCTGAGTACGCCAACGCCCTGAAGCAGCGGCAGATCAGCAAGAACGCGACCGATTCGCAGAACGAGGCCCTGCGTGCAGCGCTGTTCCAGCTGCAGCTTGACCTGCGGATCATCGACGCCTTCGCCACCGCCAGCGCCAACCCGGCGGCGGTCTACACCGCGGCGCAGATCGATCCGCCCGCGGTGCCCACCCCCGTTGCGCCCCCCGGCGCGGTGACGGACATCACCGTCGGTATCAACATCATCACCGGCGCCACCATCCTCAAGTGGAAGGGGAACAACCCCGGCGGCAGCACCAACGTGGCGTACATCGTCCGCCGCAAGCTGGCCAGCGCCACGGACTTCACGTTCATCGGCACCGCCGGCAACAGCGGCCCCGAGGCGCGTACGTTCGTCGACTCAACGCTCCCGCAGGGTGTTGACTCGGTGACGTACCTCATCACCGCGACGCGCGGCAGCCAGGCCGGGCCGTCGGTCCAGGTGCAGGTGCGCTTCGGCACCATCGGCAGCGCCGGACAGATCGGCGTGACGAGTGTGAAGTTGGCGGCGTGAGCGGGCAGGCACTAGCCATTAGCCACTAGGCATGAGTGGAAGGCAAAGAACAGCCCCGGGCGTCACTCAGGCGCCCGGGGCGTTTTCGTTAGCGTGAGAAGCGTCTTACGCGCCCGCCGTCATAGATACCGCTGCCATACAGACCGATCGCGGTCGGGCCCATAGGCCCTTCCGCACTCTGGGCAGATGCCGGGAGCAGGCAGCCCCTGCAAGGGGTAGTTGCACCGTCGACAGATCTCGCCGTTGTACTGGCGTGCGTAGTTGCAGTACCAGCGGTACACGACCACCACGCCGATGAGAATGAATGGAGCCGGGCTTAAGGCGATCCAGATGGCTGCCGGCCCGAGCGACCAAGCGAACTGTGGAACAACGAACACGATCCCCACGAGGAGGACCATCAGGCCCAGCCACAGCCGTATGAAGGTCTTCGCTCTCGGGGGGGTTCTCATCAGAAGGCTGCCACGTGGACACCGCAGGCCTGCAAATCCAGAAGCAGATTTGCGAGGTTTAGGGCCTCGGTGTTACGGTAGGAGGCTTCACAGAGCTTGTTGACCACGACGAGCGCTGCAAGGCAGAACACCTCGCACCCCAGCGTGCCGATTATGCTGATGGGGGACGGCGCCAGCAGGATCGCCAGGCACCCTGCCGCGCAGACGGCGTAACCGGCCGCTGCGCTCGCCAAGCAGATCGCGAGGCCCACCGCGTTCGACTTATTGGCTACCGCGAATCGCTTGTAAGCGATGGAGAGGCAGTCGACCGTGGAGTCTCCGGTCCCGCTGTTGGGGTCGGCGCTGAAGAGCGTAGACAGGTCGCTTGTGTCCGCCATGGCGGTTACGCTGCCCGCCATCTGCGAGAGCAGGTGGGACTTGCCGGAGAACGAGTCAACCACACGGGCGCCGGCGAGGATGCGCTCGCACTGCGCGGTCTGCGCGATCTCCGCCGACGTCAGAACGCGGACTACATACATGAACGTTCCGGTCGAGCCGCCCATCAGAGAGGGCTTATGGATGGCGCCCATGAGCACAGGCACGGTTCCCGTGGTTCCCTTCAGCCAACCCCATACGCACGAAAACTCGTCTCCCTCGGCGAACGCTTCAGGGTGAAGCTTGCGCACGGGCACGACGACCGCGGAAACTACTTCGAGCGAGACCCTGCGTTGGTAGGCGTCGGTGAGGTCATGCGACCCTGCTTTGCTGGGCAACTCAGCGCAGGAGAACCCGCTGGACGGTGCCAACTGATCGCCGAAC
>JAUXUZ010000583.1 GCA_030680655.1 Phycisphaerales bacterium | reverse complement strand
AAGGAGCAACGCCATGAACATCAAGACGATCGTGATCGAGGGCATCGACCAAGACATCAGCATCCGCCGCACCGAGCGCGGCGCGGAGGTGACCATCGAACAGCACACCCGGCGAGCGGGCAGGCAGGACATCTGCATCGCGCACATCACCCGCGATGAGAACCGGGAGAGCCGCTACGCGAAGGCGACCGAGGTCGCCAAAGTGGTCTACGGGACCGACCGCCGCGGCCGGGCCGCCGCCACCAACTCGATGGTCCACGACGTGCTCAACGAGATGGAGCGCGTCGCGGGCTGCTGACCCCCACCCCGCCCACGCGGCGTCGCGGGGAACCGCGACGGCCACGCTTCCCCGCCGCGATGTGCGACGGGAGTTCCAAACCCCAGTTCGGAGATGACCATGAGCACGAAGACGAAGAAGTCCGGCACCCCCCGCAAACCCCGCACCCCCAAGATGTCCAAGAGCGCCGCCCGCGCCGAGGGAGCCGCCAAGACGGACCGCCTCCGCAAGGCGGCGCTCGCCGAGATCAACGACCGGTTGGCGGGCGGAAAGCAGGGCCACGAAGTCCCCAGCGAGAAGGAGGTGGCCAACAACGCGAACGTCGACGCGGCTGCCAAGGGGAAGAAGGCGAAGGGGGAGAAGGCCCCCAAGACGTCCAAGGTCCCGAAGCCCGCGAAGGAACCGAAGGCCAAGCGCGTCAGCGCCCTCGACGCCGCCGCGCAGGTGCTCGCCGCGAGCGAGGTGCCGATGCGGGCCAAGGAGATGATCACCGCAATGGAGGCCAAGAAACTCTGGACCAGCCCCAGCGGCAAGACGCCCGAGGCCACGCTCTACGCCGCGATCATCCGCGAGATCGCCGCCAAGGGGAGCGCGGCTCGGTTCAAGAAGCACGAGCGCGGCGTCTTCGTCGCGGGGAAGGGAGCCTGAGCCATGAGCACCACCCCCGCCCCCCAGCCCACGCCGACCCATGCCCAACTCGAGGCCGTGCTCCAGGCCGCTCTCTACCTCCTCGGCGCTCGGCAGGATCAGATGCTCACTCTCGAAGAGTGGACGGACTTGGCTCGGGCGGTTGCCGCCTGCCAGGAGCGCACGACGGCCGACTACCTCACCGGGCACGATCTCGAGGACATCGCCGAGCGATACGCCCTCGAATGGGACGAAGCGACCGACGGGGCTTTGCCGACATTCGACGAGGAGTGAGGCCCGCCGCTCTGTGATAGGGCCACAGCGCCCCGGCGTAGACCCGGGGCGTTTCTTCGGTCAGTCACAATCGCACCCGCACAGCATCGCCGCCTTCTGGCCTGACTTGAACCGCTGGGTGAACACGCGGGGCGAAAAGGGGCCGCGGTTGCAGGTCACGATGGCGACGGTTGCGGCGCAGGCCGGTTTCGAGTCAGGCAAACAGACTGGCAGACTCCCGCCGTTGCACGCTGGCGGACAGTTCCGGCCAGCGATCCACAAATGACGAAGCCGAAACACGCCCAAGTTCGCTCGGCTCAATCTTGTTTAGTCCGCCGCCGTACACACGGCCCTCGCCGCGCAGTTCGTGGCCGGTGACCTGGCCCAGGAGTTCATGCACGTCCGCGCCGCGTCCGGGATGCTTGCGGAGCATCGCCGCGAAGCCGTTCAGGGGGTAGAGCATGAGGTACAGGTTCGTCCCGATCGCGCGGGAGCGGTTGTAGATGAACCGGAAGGGCTGCTTGTCGTCGGACCCGCGCCCCATGTAGGTGCAGAGGAACGGGCACGGCTCGCGCTGCTCCTGCTTGTACCACGGGGTGCGCTTGCCGACAAGATAGCCGTCCTTGACCCCGAGCAGTTCAGCGGTTTTCAGGTATTCCCACAGCGCCGGGTGGCGCTGCTCGACGACATGCTCGGGAAGGTCGCAGTCGATCACGCAGAGTTGGCGGTCGATCACCGGATAGCCGTCGTCGCCCGCATCGATGACGGTGGCCTTGAGATGGCGCGGGCTGGGGAGGATTGGGCGGAGGTACTTCGCTGGGAGGTGCCGGCGCTTCGCGTCCGCGCGGTCCAGCACAAAGAACTTGTTGTCGCCGGTGGCGATGCCGCGCTGCACGCGGAAGAAGTCAGAGAGCGTCGGGCCGCTGCCGTCGCTGAGCGTGTGCCGGTCGTTCTTGGCGTGGGTTGGATAGGCCGTCCATTTGCGGGATTCGCGGAGTCGTTCAAGCGGGATGCGGTCGCTCGCGTGCGGCTGTTCGAGCGTGCCGCCAAAGGTGAACTCGGGGGCGTGGCCGGGCGGCGGCGGGGCCTTCTTGAAGACCAGGACGACCGATGAAACGAACGCATCACCGAACTGGACATCCTCGGGATCGAAGCGGTGAGCGCGGATCAGCGTCACGCGATCCGTAAGGAAGCCTTTAAGCGCGGCTCCGTAGTTGACATCCATGAACTCCGACGGGATGAGCCACGCGGCGTAGCCGTCGTCCTCCATCCACGCTGTGGCGAGCAAAAGGAAGTAGACGTACAGGCCCGCAAGCCCGTTGACCTCCACGCCGGTCATCTTGAACGCGAGCCGTTGCAGGCGTTCCTTGTCCTCGCGGTCCATGTGGTGGTGGCGGACATAGGGCGGGTTCGCCAAGATCAGGTTGGGCGCGGGCGGGCAAGAGCCGTTGGCGACGACGCGGGTGAAGTCGCCGCGAACAACCTCTAGGCCGGCGTTGGCCCACAGGTCGAGGGCGGCGTCGGCGAACGCGGAATCAAGTTCCACACCGACGGCGCTTTCCAATCGCTTGGGGCCATACACCGCGAGCGCGGCGGAGAAGAAACTGCCGGAGCCGACGGACGGGTCGGCGAAGCGGATTCCACGCTTGCGTGTCCCGATCAACGTGCCGACGTAGCGGGCGATATCGACCGCAAGGGCGTTGGGCGTGGCGAACTGGCCGAGGCGGTTCCGCTCGGCTGCCGACTTGGTGGCATCAATCGCCGACTGAATCGTCTGGCGTTGCGCTTCGGTCGTGTTGTCGTGGTGCACGATCATTCGGTTCACAGTCCCAACTTCACAAGGTCGTCGATTCGATGCTCCCACACCCAGTCGATCCCTTCGGCGGCCTCGTAGCCGAGATAGTCGCTACCAAAGTACCCGCAGAGGAACAGGACAAAGCACACGTCCTTGCCGAAGGTGGCTTGGAGTTGGTGGATCTTGGTCGCTTCCTCTTTACGCCGCTTGTTGGTGTTGGTGAAGTCGCCCGCCGACTTGGCCTCGATGAGAATGGGCAGGCGGTTCTTCCGCGGTTTCTTCGGCTGGATCACGACGTCAACGGGGATGTTCACCTTGACGCTTGTCCCGACGCCGAGATTCATGCGGAATGAGTACGTGCCCGCTTCCATCTCCGTGAGCGGCTTCCCGGTCGGGTGGGATTGCTTCCGATAGCCCCGCTTGTCCAGCCACTCGCCGACCATCTTAAGTTGGCGCTGTTCCTGGGCATTGCGAACGATCGGGTTGGCGACTGCGCTGCACAGGCGGTCGGCGACGATCGTGGATGCCCGGTCACGCTCATGGTCGGTCGGGTCTTTGGCCGCGTCGAGCCACGGGAAGATGTCGCGGTCCAAGAGTTTCGTCAGCACGCGGCAGACTTTGCCCAAGTTCTCGTCCAGCAGTTCCGCCTTCATGCGGGCCGCGAGTTTGCCTTCCTCCATGCAGCCGATGAGCGACTTGCTCGCGCTCGCAAGGCCCACCAAGCGGTCCACCGCCAGCGGCGGCGCGGTACACATGCGGAGCGTGGGCAGTGCGCTGGGGTTCGCTCTGAGCGTCGCCGCATCGAGGTTGCGGAGATCATGTGTGGCGATGAGCGCGGCCTTGACGTGCTCGGTCGTCTTGACCCGCGTCGAGCGGAACGCTTGCGGCGCGAACTCCATGAACCACTGGTTGAACTGGTCAACGGACGCCGCGACATCGGCTTTCCAGAGGTGCGGTTTGTCGGCGTTGATTCGTTCCGGCGGCATACGGCCCTTTCGCTTTCTGCTCCGGGCTGTCGGCTTCTTCCGCTGGGCCATATGTCCAGTATACGGGATGCGTTCGGGTATGTCCAGCCCGAGTTTCGACGGTCCTTCTTCTTAATGGGTGCAGGGTACCACGTTCAAGTCGCGGGAGTTCCTTGCCAACAAAAGCCGAAGTGCCCCCCGCGTGCCGATCGACGGCTCGGATCTTCACCCGACCTTGCTGCGCGCCAGTCGAAGGCTGTTCAGGACGACCGAGACGCTACTGAACGCCATCGCTCCGCTGGCGATGATCGGCGAGAGCAGCCAGCCCGTGAACGGGAACAGCACGCCGGCCGCGATGGGGATGCCGACCACGTTGTAGATAAACGCCCAGAACAGGTTCTGCTTGATCGTCCGCATCGTGGCTTGCGAGAGTGCGATGGCCTCGGGCACAGTTCGCAGGTCGCCCCGCATCAGCGTGATGTCCGCGGACTCCATCGCCACATCCGTGCCGGTCCCTACCGCGAGGCCCACATCCGCCTGCGCGAGGGCGGGGGCGTCGTTGATGCCGTCGCCCACCATGCCCACGATGTGACCCTCGGCCTGGAGAGCCTTGACCTTGTCCGCCTTGTCCTTGGGCAGGACGTCGGCGAAGACCACATCGACGCCGACCTGCGAGGCGACCGCCTCGGCCGTCCGTTGGTTGTCGCCGGTCATCATGACCACGCGCAGCCCGAGAGCGTGCATCGTGGCGATGGCCTCCTTGGACTCGGGCCGAACCGTGTCGGCGACGGCCACGATCCCGGCTTCGCAGCCGTCCACGGCGACGAACATGGGCGTGCGCCCCATCGCCGCCAGAGCAGCGGCCTTCTCCGCCAGTGCGGACTTGATACTGCGCTGAGCCAGTAACGCAGCTTTGCCGACCAGCACCGCGTGCCCGTCAACCGTGGCCTCGACGCCATGCCCGACCACGGCCCGGAAGCCGATCGGCTCGGTGAGGGGCAGCCCGCGTGCCGTGGCCTCACGCACGATCGCCGCGGCGAGCGGGTGCTCGCTGTGCTGCTCGGCCGATGCGGCCAGTCGAAGCAACTCGCGTTCATCGAGCGTCCCCCCGGGTGCCGGGATGATGTCGGTCACGGCAGGCTTGCCGTGCGTGATGGTGCCCGTCTTGTCGAGCACAATGGCGGTGAGTTTGTGGGCGGTCTCCAGCGCTTCGCCCCCCTTGATGAGGATGCCCTTCTCCGCGCCGCGCCCCGTCCCCACCATGATCGCCGTCGGTGTTGCCAGCCCCAGGGCGCACGGGCACGCGATGATGAGCACGGAGACGGCCGTGACCAAGGCCATGCTCAACCGCGATTCCGCCGGTGAGGCGAACCACCAGATCACAAACGTCACGAGAGCGATGGCGATAACGATGGGCACAAACACACCGCTGATCCTGTCGGCAAGACGGGCGATTGGGGCCTTGCTGCCCTGGGCTTCCTGTACGAGCCGCACGATCTGCTGGAGGGCCGAGTCGGCCCCAACCTTGGTCGCAACCAGTCGCAGCGCGCCGGTGGAATTCATCGTCGCGCCAAAGACGTTGTCGCCGGCCGCCTTCTCAACCGGCACACTCTCGCCGGTGAGCATCGACTCGTCCACGGCGGACTGGCCGCTCTCAACGTCCCCGTCCACGGGGATTTTCTCGCCGGGGCGCACCAGCACGCGGTCGCCCACGACCACGGTTTCGATGGGTACATCCTGCTCGGTGCCGTCTCGCATGACCCGAGCGGTCCTGGCCTGCATCCCGATCAGGCGCTTGATGGCCGCGCTCGTTCGGCCCGTCGCCCGGGCCTCGAAGTACTTGCCCAGAAGGATCAGCACGATGATGACCGCCGCGGCCTCGTAGTAGACCGGCACCATCGTCATTCCGCCCATCGTGCCACCCGCCGCGCTGTCCGCAGAGGCGGCGTGCGCCGCGTTGACCACGGCTCCGCCTGCACCCGCGAAGAAGCCGGGCCAGATCGTTGCCGCGAGCGAGTAGAAGTACGCCGCGCCGGTGCCCATTGCCACCAGCGTGTCCATGTTGGCGCTGAAGTGTCGGAGGCCCTTCCACGCCGATCGGAAGAACTGCCAGCCGCACCAGAACATGACCGGCGTCGTGAGCGCGAGCTGGAGCCAGTTGATCCATGAGACGTTGAACGCCGCGATCTTTCCGTGCGACATGGCGATGACCAGCACCGGCAGCGAGAGCGCGGCGCCGACGATCATCTTGGTCATCAAGAGCCGCCGCTCGGCCTCGCCGACGTTCATGTGGGCCGAATGGTCTTCGCCGCCACCCATCGTGTGCCCGGTATGCGATCCGGCACCTTGCGCCGCGAGCATCGCCGCATGGTCGTGCCCCGCGTGTCCGTGTGCAGGATTCGTCACGCCCTTCTTTGCCGGCGCTGGTGCGGGCACGATCGCTTTGTACCCGATATCGTCCACGGCCTTGGCGAGTTGCTCCGGCCCGGTCGCCGCCGGGTCGTATTTCACGGTCGCCACCTTGGTGGCGAAGTTCACATTCGCCGACGTGACGCCGGGCTGTTTGGCCAGTCGCCGCTCGATCGTGTTCGCGCACGAGGCGCAGGTCATGCCTTCGATGGGCATGTCGGTCCGCGCTGATGCCGTGTCCGTCGAAGTCTTTGTGTCCATGTTCACTTTCGGCGCGGACAGCCACGCTCACCGCGCCACCTTGGCGACCAACGCCAGCAGTTCCTCGATCATGTCGTCCCGCGTGGCTCCATCCTCGTGCATCGCGGCGGCGGCGCAGTGTGTGAGGTGGTTCCGCAAGAGGTTCTTTGCCACTGAGCGGAGCGACTCCTGCACCGCCGCGGCCTGCTGGATGATGTCGGCGCAGTAGCGGTCCTCCTCGATCATTGCCGCGATGCCGCGCACCTGGCCCTCGATCCGCTTGAGGTGCTTTAGGTTCGCGGCCTTGATGTCGGGGTCCACGCCGACCGCGTGCGAGCCCGGCCCGACGCGATCGCGGGTCTGGGCAGTCTTCGAAGTCACACCCGGCGTGCACCCGCAGGCCACGCCGTTCATGGCGGACCGCGCTGCACGCTCGGCAACGGCTTTGCTCGACTTGCTCTTGGCCATCGCCATCGCTCCTTCGCTCGATGCTTCACCACACATTCAACCGCAGCAACCGCCGGTGGTCTTCGCGCCGGGAGCGTCGCCGGGCATGGCGTTCTTCGCACCGCCACAGCAACCCCCGCCACTCCGCGCTGGGCTGGCCGCGACAGTCACCGAAACATCCGCGGCGGCCCTCGCCGGATACCCGGCCTCGTCGAGCGCGGCCACGGCCTTGCCCGTGGTCCAACCATCCACGGTTTCAATCACCGCTGATCCGACCGCCACCGACCGGACCTTCACCCCCGACACCGCCGAAAGTGCCTTGGTCACGGCCTGCACGCAGTGCCCGCAGGTCATGCCGTCGATGGCGAGCGTGGTGGTCCCGGTTGTCTGAGTCGTCGTGTTCATGCGAATCTCCTTTGAGGAAGTATACTCCCCCCCAGTATCTACGTCCACCACCAGGGCACAGTTCGCGCCCCGGTTAGAGCGGTTTCAGCCACCCCGTAGCGGATAGCCGCAGTGCTCGAAGAAGTTCAGGGAATCGGTGGGGGTTACCGCGTCGAGGATGGACTGCATCGAGGTCCACAGCCCGTCGCGGGTCCGCGCGGCCAGGCCGCGGAGCAGCTGCTTGACCTTGCTGAAAGCCGGCTCGATGGGGCTGTAGTCGGGGCTGTAGGGCGGCAGGTAGAAGAGCGTCGCGCCCGCGGCCTCGATCGCCCGCCGCACCTGCACGCCCTTGTGGCTCGAGAGGTTGTCCATCACCACGATGTCGCCGGGCCGCAGGCACGGCGCCAGCACCTGCGCGACGAAGCCCTCGAAGACCTCGCGGTTCACCGGGCCGTCCACCACGGTGGAGCACCGCACCCCGTCGACGCCCAGGGCGCCGATCAGCGTGGTGGTGTGCCAGTGCCCGTGCGGGACCTTGGCGATCAGCCGCTCGCCACGCCGGCAGCGGCCGCGCAGGCGCGTCATGTTGGTCTTGGCCCAGGTCTCGTCGATGAAGATCAGGCGGCGTGGGTCGATGCCGGCGCGCCAGAGCACCCACTCCGCACGCCGCTGCTGCACGTCGGGACGGTCCTGCTCCGCGGCATGGAGCGACTTTTTTTAAAGGACAGCCTGAGCTTGTGCAGCGCGTTCCAGACCGCCGAGAGCGAGCACTGGATCCCCAGCCGCTCACGCAGCTCCTTGAGCGTGGCGTCGGGCTGCGCTTCCACGAGCTGCGCGAGCCGAGCGCAGTCGATCTTCGAGGGACGCTTCCCGCCGGGGCGGAGGGGCCGGGTTCGGCCGGTCTCGCGCCGGATCTGCTTGACCCGCCGCGCCCACGCGGGGCTGACCTGGAAGACCTCGGCGATCTGGTTGGTCGTCATGCCGCGGTCGTAGGCCAGGAGCACCCGGTCACGCAAGTCATCGGAGTAGGCAGCCGCCATGCACAACCCTCCTTGGCCGTCAGTGGCCGGAAGGAAGCTACACGCCCGCGCCTGAGGGCGCAACCGGACATGCGCCGAACGGCGCTAGAAATAATCGGAAACCGCTCTAGCGGATTGTTCCGCCGTTTGATTCCAACCCGCGCGGAACACGTTCCAAGCCGCCGGAAACGTCATCCGCACGCTCGGGAATCAAACGTATTCGGTCCGAGCTCACACCGGCCCGGCCACCGTGCCCTCGGGATGCTGATACCAGCCCGGGTCGTCGTAGGACGCGAGAGTCTTGCGGACCTTTACAACCGTGAACATGCCGCCCGCATCGATCTCGTCGAGCGGGCCCTTGATGCTGCTGCCGATCGTGTTGGGCGGGCGGCCCATCTCCATCATGCCGCCCATCGAGACGCCCATGGGCATGTAGCCGGGGATGCGCTTTGTCAATCGCGCCGCAAGGTCGTCCTGCTTGACGCCCAGCAGCATCGGCAGGTTGTGCCCCATGCCGTTCATCAGGTGGTGGACCTTGTGGCAGTGGAAGGCCCAGTCGCCCTCGGCGTCGGCGATGAACTCGATGTCGCGCACGGCGCCGGTGGGGACGTTGGTCGTGACCTCCGGCCACTGGGCCGATTCGCGGATCGGACCGCCGTCGGTGCCGGTGACGTTGAATGAGTAGCCGTGCAGGTGGATCGGGTGCGCATTGGTCATGCTGAGGTTGCCGATGCGGATGCGGACCTTCTCGCCCAGGCGGGCGACCAGCGGCGCTGTGCCGGGGAACATGCGGCCGTTGAACGTGAAGAGGTTGAAGTTGGTCATCTCGGTCGGGTCGGGCGTTGCGGAGCCGGGCTTGACGAGCCATTCGTTGAGGAGGATGGCGAAGTCGCGGTCAACCCGGCGGACGGATGCGTCGCGCGGGTGGACGATGAGCATCCCCATGAGCCCCAGGCCCATCTGGAACATCTCGTCGAAGTGCGGGTGGTACATGTACGTGCCGTGCTGGCGGAGCGTGTACTCGTACTTGAACGTCTCGCCGTTGCGGATGTGCTTCTGCGTCAAGCCGCCCACACCGTCCATGCCGTTGGGAAGGAGGATGCCGTGCCAGTGGATGGTGGTGTGGATGCCCTCGGGCAGGTTGTTGGTGACGAGGAGGCGAATGCGGTCGCCCTCGACGGCTTCGATCATGGGCCCGGGCGACTGGCCGTTGTAGCCCCAACAGTTGACGACCACGCCGGGCGCGAACTCGCGCTGAACGGGCTCGGCGGAGAGACGGAAGACCTTGACGCCGTTGTCCATCTCGAA
>JAUXUZ010000577.1 GCA_030680655.1 Phycisphaerales bacterium | reverse complement strand
GCCGGTGACGGCCCAGTTGCCCTCCGCCTGCGTCAGGCGCATGCCGGGCGTGTCGTAGCAGAGCATGTACGGCTCGCCGTCGAACGTCTCGACAACGTACCGCATGTTCGCAAAGAAGTTGGAGGGAGACTCCTCGTAGCGCCGGCTATCGTCTGAGCTGCGGAACCAGGTCTCAACCTTGTTCAGCTTGAACCACCGCGCCTCGCCGCTCTGCACCGCCAGCGGCCCGCCCTCGCGGAGCTTCTTGCGGAGCTCCTGCTCCTGGGCGTTCTCGCCCAGCGCAACGGTGATGCGGAAGTCGAGCACGCCCGCGCCCTTGAGCAGGCGGCGCACATCCGCCGGGTCGTCGAGTGTGGACCGTTCCTTCTGGTAGTTGGTCCACTTGTCAACGATGCGATCGATCTGCGCGACCGCGCCGGGGTGAGCGGTCTTGAGACGCTCCAGGGCCCGCTTGCGCGGGCTGGGGACGGAGTCGTAGCTGCCCGATGCGTTCTGGAACTTGGGGTCAACATCGCTGAGCTCCAGCACGCGGCGCATCTCCGGCGCGCTGAGCACCGAGGAGAGAGCCTCCTTCTTCGCGCTCTGATAGGCGATCGCGGCCTTGCCGGCGGGACCAGCGAGCACGAACGCCTCATCGGAGATCGCATCCAGCGCATCGACGAACGGCTTGAGGAGCGCGGGGTCTGGGTTCTGACTGCGCACGGTCGCCAGCTGCTGCTCAGCGGCCGCCCGGCGAACCTCAAGCTGCGCGAGCGCCTCGGTGACCTTGGCCCGCTCGGCGACCATCAGGTCCGCGGCCTCGGCGGCCTTCTGGAACACCGCGAGCCGCTCGGGGTCACCGACGCAGAGCTTCGCCAACTCGGGGGTGCGCTCGGCGGCGGGCAGGGCCATGAGCCGATCGAACCGCTCGGGGGTCACGTTCGTCTCGCCCAGGGCGGCGAGGGCATCCTCGAACTCAGCCTTGAGGTCCTTCATCCGCTTGTTGGGGAGCGGCATCGTGATCTCGATGCGGTTGCTGCCCTGCACCACCAGCGCGATGCCCATGACGTTGTTTGGGTCGAGTCGGCGTGCGATGAGGTCGCGCACGCGGTTGATCGTGTCGGGCGGGTCGGTCGCGCGGATATCGACCTGGTAGACCAGCGTCGAACCGCCGGCCAGGTCCTTGTCCAGCTTGAGCTTCTTCTCGGGGGGAAGGATCGCAAGCCCCACCACCACAACAACGACGAGGATGAGGATCAGGTGCCGGTAGACGTACCGCATAGGGTCTCGCAAAGAACACTGGCGTAGGGCGGGGATGGCGCGGGAAAGGCAGAACACCGGCCCCGATCAGGGAGCAGGCTGGACGGTCAAGCGTTGCGGATCAGGCGATCGCCTTGATCCCGTCGGTCTTGGTTGAGTGGTTGAGCACGGCGGTGATCGCCGAACGGCTGACGCGCACGCGGGTGTTGGTGACCTCGTCCACGCGGAGGACAACCTCGGTGTCGTTGATCTCGGCGATGTTGCCGATCATGCCGCCGGCGGTCTGCACCTTGTCGTTGCGCTGCAGGCCCGCCATCAGGGCCGCCCGCTTCTTGGTTTCCTTGCGGTTGCCCAGGAACATGAAGATCATCAGCGCTGCGATCGGCAGCATCATGATCAGCATCATGCTGCCGCCACCTTGCGGCTGCTGGGGCACGGCGACGGGTGCGCCGCTCGGCTGCACCGTGCCGGTCTGGGTCGCGGCCGCGGGCGCAACCGAACCCACCACGGCGTCGGACCGCGTGACGTTGCCGACCACGGGGCCGGCGGGGGCTGAGGGGGCGGCGGTCGAAGGGGCGGCTGAGGCGGTCGGTTGCAGCATGGACGAGGTTCCTGATCGAAGATGCGTGTGGAGCGGTCGCTCCGCACAAAGCCCGATCCCTCCGGGCGACTGCGCCGGAGAGGAGGGGGGTGTAAGGGGGCAAGTCTAGGCGACTTGCTCGCGCTTTCTGGCCCCCACCGGTGAGGGCGAAGCCGGTTGCTAGGCCTCTGTCGGGGAAGGGGGGCGGGAGGCCGGGAGGCCATCCGCCGCGATCGGCCAGCGTTTCACCAGCCCGGCCCAGTCATCGGTGGTGATCGTCGCGCGCAGGTCGGCCATGAAGCGCTGGAAGTGGCGCAGGTTGTGGAGCGAGACGAGCATCGGCCCGAGCATCTCGCCCGCCATGAAGAGGTGACGCATGTAGGCGCGCGTGAACGGCTGTCCTCCCCCCGGCGGAGCTCACGCGTAGCAGTCGCACGCGGGGATCGACCCATCGTCGCTGCCGGGCCAGATGGGGAGCGTGTCGGCGCTGTACTTGGCGTTGCGCAATCGCACCTGCCCCATCGGCGTGAAGGCGTTGGCGTTGCGGGCGTTACGCGTCGGCAGG
>JAUXUZ010000575.1 GCA_030680655.1 Phycisphaerales bacterium | reverse complement strand
CCCCCCCCCCCCCCCGCCAGACGTTCCGCTTGATCGCGCGCACGGCAAGAAAGAGGGGGATCTCCTGCCTGGCACGGTTCTCTTCTGCGGCCTTGGGACCGGGTTGACTGACGCGCTGGCCGGACCACTCTTCGATCGACTCAATAAGAAAGCCGGCCGTCGCGAGAGCCCTGACATAGGCCTGCAGCGGACGATGGAACGTCCACGTGACTACGTCGGGTGCATCGCCCGGGTGCATCGAGATCCGCCGCTGACCGGGGGAGAGGTAGCCGTCTACACGGCGGAACTGGCGCAGCTGTGCGCCCGACTCGTCCCAGCCCCACGAGGTCTGGCCGGGCGCGCGAAACGACGGGTGCGAGATGACAAACACGAACGCGCCGCCGTCCTTCAGCAGCGCGGCCACACCGTCAAAGACCGGATCGATCGGTTCAATATTCCCCAGCGCCATCACGCAAGTCGCCGCGTCAAAGCCCGGCTCGAGCCCGGCCTCGTTCAGTTTGCGAGCATCGCCAACGACGAACGTACCGCCGCCGCGTGAACTGGCCGCCGCGATCAGGTCCGCGGCCGCGTCAACGCCCGTAACTGCGGCGCCGAGCAGGCTCATCGAACGGCTGACGACGCCCTGCCCGCTGGCGACATCGAGGATCCGCATCCCCTCGTGCGGGCCGACCATGCGCATGGTGCCTGGGATGATCACGTTCTGGTAGTGGTCGCTGCCCCCGCCTTCCTGCAGGTTGTCGTACCACTTGGCGACGTTGTTCCAGGAGGTGTCCCTGTCGGCACGCACGGTGACGGGCCGAAGGCGCTGCGCGTGAGCAATCTCGACCGGCGCGGGGATGGGCGCTCCGACGGCGGTGTAGAACGCGGGTGGCGCAGGGCTGTTGAATCGCACGGCCTGACCGCTGCCCGCGTGGGTGAACCCCATCTCGGTCGCGTGGAGCGCGACGCGTTTGATTGGATCGGAGCGGGCGCCGAAGCGATCGTCGCCGATGATCGGGAAACCCTTGTAGGCAAGGTGGGCACGCAGCTGGTTTTTGCGTCCAGTCGCCAGGCGCAGCTGAACCAGCGTCCGCCCCTGCCCGACGTTGGCGATGCGGTAGTGGGTGACCGCCAGACGGGCCGCGTCGGCACCGCTGCCGTCGGGCCCGGCGATCTTGCCGGAGAACGCGTCGATCGGCTCGAC
>JAUXUZ010000573.1 GCA_030680655.1 Phycisphaerales bacterium | reverse complement strand
ACCTTGCGTGCCTCGAATTTTTTATGCGCAACATCCGCAACTTCTCCATCATCGCCCACATCGACCACGGCAAGTCCACACTCGCCGACCGCCTCATGCAGGCCACAAAGGCCGTCTCCGCGCGTGAGGCCAAGGCCCAGCTCCTCGACGACATGGACATCGAACGCGACCGCGGCATCACCATCAAGGCCTCAGCCGTCACCGTGATGCACCACCACATCCCCGGAGCAACGTCGGACGACCTCGAAGAGAACGACGCCTCCGCCGCCGAGGGCGAAGAGGCCTTCGGAAAAACCGTCGACAACGTCCACGGCGGCGCGTTCATGCTCAACTTCATCGACACCCCCGGGCACGTCGACTTCAACTACGAAGTCAGCCGCGCCCTCAAGGCGTGCGAAGGCGCCATCCTCGTCGTCGACGCCACCCAGGGCGTCCAGGCACAGACCGTCGTCAACGCCTACCTCGCCATCAACGAGAACCTCGAGATCATCCCCGTCATCAACAAGATCGACCTCCCCAGCGCACGCGTCGACGAGGTCGCCATGGAGATCGAGCAGGTGCTCGGCATCCCCGCCGAAGACTGCATCCCCGTCTCCGCCAAAACCGGCGCCGGAATCCCCGAGCTCCTCGCCGCCATCTGCGAGAAGTTCCCCGCCCCGCGCAAGCCCGTGATGAAGCAGACCCGCTGCCTCATCTTCGACGCTCAGTACGATGACTACCGCGGCGTCGTCGTCTACTGCCGCGTCTTCGACGGCGGCATCAAGGTCGGCGACAAGATCCGCATGATGGGCACGGGGCGCACCTTCCAGATCACCGACATCGGCAAGCGCATCCCCAAGCCCGTCCGAGTCGGCCAGGCCGGGCCCGGCGAGGCCTGCTACGTCGTCGCCGCCATCCGCTCACTCGGCGACGTCCGCATCGGCGACACCATCACCCTCGAGAGCGACCCCGCCACCGAGGCCCTCGAGGGCTACAAGCCGCCCGTACAGGTCGTCTTCTGCGACTTCTACCCCGCAACAGACGCCGAGAGCAAGGGCTCAGACTTCGAGAAGCTCCGCACCGCCATCGAGAAGCTCAGCCTCAACGACTCCAGCTTCACCTTCATCCCCGTCCACTCCGAGGCCCTCGGCTTCGGCTACCGCTGCGGCTTCCTCGGCCTGCTCCACATGGAGATCATCCAGGAACGCCTCGAGCGCGAGTTCAACACCGAGGTCGTTCAGACCGCCCCCACCGTCACCTACAAGGTGAAGATGCGCTCGGGCGAGACCATCGAGATCTCAAACCCCGCAGAGCTCCCCGACCCCGGCGTCTTCGAAGAGGTCCTCGAGCCCATCTGCAAGGTCGACATCATCGTCCCCAACGAGAACATCGGCGCGATCATGAAGCTCTGCACCGAGCGCCGCGGCGAGTTCATGAGCCAGCAGACCGTCGGCGAGACCCGCCAGATGATGACCTGGCAGATCCCACTCGCCGAGCTCAT
>JAUXUZ010000571.1 GCA_030680655.1 Phycisphaerales bacterium | reverse complement strand
TACGCCGACCGCTCGGTGCTGTTCGCGGTGCAGCCGCTCATGCGGGCCGATCTGATCGCTCAGGATGACCCCGCGGCCAAGACCAAGATGGGCCTGCTGACAACCGCGTTCCTGGTTGTCTACATGGTCGCGGCGCCGCTGTTTGGGTTGCTCGCCGACCGCTGGCGGCGGTGGTGGATCGTGGGGATCGGCGTGCTGGGCGCGGGGATCGCCTCGGCGGGAACCGGCATGGCCCACGCCTTCGGCCTCGTGCTGGTGATGCGCGCGATGGTGGGGCTGAGCGAAGCGGCCTACGGACCCGCCGCACCGACGCTCATCAGCGACCTGTTCCCGATCTCACGCCGCGGCGGAGCTCTGGCCTGGTTCTACATGGCGATCCCCGTCGGGACCGCGCTTGGGTACGTCTACGGCGGGCACATGGCCGCGGCGTACGGCTGGCGGGTCGCGTTCTTATGGCTCGTCGCGCCCGCGGTGGCGCTGGGGGTGATCTGCTTTGTGATGAAGGAGCCCGAGCGCGGCTCGGCCGACGGGGCCAAGAGCCGCAAGGCGACCTGGGGCGACTACAAGGTGATGCTCAAGACGCGGAGCTTCATCTACACGTGCGCGGGCATGACGCTGCTGACCTTTGCGCTGGGCGGCATGCAGGCGTGGGCGCCGGAGTTGTTCGCGTCGCGCCTGGCCCCCCACTACCCCGGCTTGACGATGGGCGAGGTGCTGTCGAAAGCAACGATGTGGGTCGGCGGGGTCATACTCGTCACCGGCGTCATCGCGACGCTCTGCGGCGGGTACCTGGCCGACCGGCTGCGCAGGCGGTGGGGCGGCGCATACCTGGGGATGTCGGGCGTCTCGATGCTGATCGCCTTTCCGTTCTTCCTCGGCGCGATCTACGCACCCTTCCCGCTGGCGTGGTACTTCCTCGGCGCGGCCTGCTTCTTCCTGTTCCTCAACACCGGCCCCAGCAACACCGCGCTTGCGAACGTGACGCACCCGGCGGTACGCTCCAGCGCGTTCGCGCTCAACATCCTGGTCGTGCACGCGCTGGGCGACGCGATCAGCCCCGCGCTGATGGGGAACATCGCCGACCGCGTGAAGGCCACCAGCGGCATCGCCGACCCTGCCCGTGCCGACGCGCACGCGCTGACGTTCGCCTTCCTGCTCGCAGGATTCGCGATTGTGGCGAGCGGGGTTGTCTGGCTGGTCGGCTCGCGCCATCTGGCCCGAGACACCGAGCTCGCGCCGACGCGCCTGAGCGCGTGAGGGGGCTCGCTGAGCCCTCGGCCATCTTTCGATATGCGTCGAAATGACGGTGGCGGGCGTGCTACTGTGGGCACTTGTCACAGGCCGCCGTTCAACCAGTGACCGAGGGGTGGAATTCCGTGCCGCGCTGGCGGGTGGTTGTCCACGTCGCCGCGCTGACGCTCTGCTGGTCCACCGTGCAGGCGACCGACCTGCTGATGCCCGTGATCGCTCGCAAGACGTTCGGCGCATCGGGCTGGCAGGTGCTGCTGATCACCGCCGCGCCGATGGTGTTGATGGTGCTCTCGATCTTCTGGGCCGACCGGCTCAAGCGGATGGGACTGACAAAGTACCTGGTGATCTACTGGGCGATCGCGATGCTCCCGATGGCGCTGCTGTCGTTCGCGAACGGGTATTGGTGGATCGGGCTGGTCTATCTGGTGTCGAGCTGTGGCAAGGCGGCGTGGCCGGTTGTGAACGGTGAGATTCTCAAGCTCATCTATCCAGATTCGGTGCGCGGGCGTGTGTACGGCGCGGTGACAACCGCCTCGCTGGCGGTCTCGGGGCTGATTTCATGGGGGCTCGGTGAGTGGTTGCACGTAGACGAGCAGGCGTTCCGGATCTTCTTCCCGATCCTCGTCGTGCTGCAGCTTGTTGGCGTGCTGATGTTCGCAAGGATCGCCGAGAAAGCCGGCGCCTCGGCGTCGCGCGTGCTCGCCGACCCGCACGAGGGGCACGTTCTCAAACGCATCGTCGAGCCGCTCACCCACACGCGCGAGGTGCTGAAGAACGACAACGTCTTCGCCCGCTACGAGGCGGCG
>JAUXUZ010000570.1 GCA_030680655.1 Phycisphaerales bacterium | reverse complement strand
CTTGCCGTCGGCGGTGACGCGCGCCAGGAACTTCTTGGCGAGCAGGAGGCCTTTGACGGTCTCCTTGATGTCGATGATGTGGATGCCGTTGCGCTTGCCCCAGATGTAGGGGGCCATCTTGGGGTTCCAAGAGGCGGAGCGCTGGCCAAAGTGAATGCCCGATTCGATCAGATCTGCAACGAGTTGCGAAGCCATAGAGGAATCCTCTCAGCGACACCGGCGACGGACGATTCGGAGGGGCGGAGGCACTGACGATTCGCCAGTGCCGCACCCGACTGTCGCGCAAGGGCGCTTGCGGCGGACAAAAAGCGGTTGGGCAGGCGGCACAAAGCCGTTCTACCCCCGGCCGCCGAATCTCGGCCGGTGAGATCGCCAGCATAGGACGGGACGTCAAGAGGGGCAAGCTTGGGCGGTGTAGCCACCATGCGTACGGATTAATTCCGGCTCATCGCCTGCCCTTGGGCAATCGGATGGCACCGGAATCACCGATTCGCTTGGGCATGGCTGAGAAAGTGCCGATCCCGCTGCTTCCGGCTGTTTCTGGCGTGCCGGGTTGCGGTCAGGCAGAAAATGAGGTATGCTTTTGCCTCTGGTGGCGGGCGATCGGGACTTGTCAGGCACGTGTTCTTCGTGCTCGGCGAGGCGGCACAGGGCTGGAGTCCTTTGCTTCGCGGAGATCTTTGTGGTGTTTGTGACTACCCCGCGAGCGGGGCAACGGAGTTATCTAAATGATGAAGAAGTATCCAATTGGCTTTGCGGCTTCCCTTGCTCGCATGATCGTTCCCGCGCTGGCGGTGGCGGCCGGCACCTCGCTGACCCACGCCCAGTGCACCGGCTTTGCCATCAACAGCTCCAGCGGCGCGACGATCGTGCCCGGCACAACGAGCGTCGGCAACAACGGCGACGACGTCGTCTCGACCGTCGCTCTGCCCTTCTCTGTCAGCCTCTACGGGGCGAGCTACAACAGCATGGTCGTTTCGAGCAACGGCAACATGCAGTTCACCGGATCGAGCACCGCCTACTCCAACGCTTGCCTTCCGGCGGGCGTGCTCGGCGTTACACTCGCCCCGCACTGGGATGACCTGCGCACCGACAACGCCGGCGGCGGCATCTTCACGTCGGTGAGCGGCGTTGCGCCCAACCGCGTGTTCAACGTTGAGTGGCGCGCGGTGTACTACAACGCCAACACGACGCCCGCGAACTTTCAGGTCCGTCTGTTCGAGGACAACAGCCACTTTGAGTTCATCTACGGCTCCAACTCCCAGTCGGGCAGCAGCGCAACCGTCGGCGTGCAGAACGGCGGAACGACCGCCAATCAGTTCTCGTGCAGCACCGGCGGCTTGTCGAGCGGGCTCATGCTCTCGTTCACGCCGATCAACAGCACCACCGTGCTCTGCTCCAGCGGCGCGGTCTTGCCCGCGGGCGTGAACAACTGCAGCGCATCGTCCACGCTGGTCACTGTGACGGTGACGCCCGGCACCAGCCCCGCCAGCACCGGCATCGCGGTCACGGGCAACCTGTCGAACATCGGCGGCCCCGCGTCGCAGCAGTTTTACGACGACGGCACCCACGGCGACCAGGTTGCGGGCAACAACGTCTTCAGCTACCTGGCACCAGTTCCCACCAGCGTAACGCCCGGCGCCAAGTCGATCGCGTTCTCCGTCAGCGACCAGCAGGGCCGTTCGGGAACGGGCTCCACCTCGGTGACTGTTAACTGCGTGACCTCGCCGAGCCCGCTGCTGGGCCCCGACGTCTACACGTACAACATCACCGATGTGCCGCGCTGGGGTACCAACCCCGCCGGTGACATCACGGCCTACTCGGTCGGCACAACCTCGTCCAACGAGGGCGACTACCCCGTTATCTGGATCGACAGCAACTCGTACCTGCCCGACTTCGAGATCACGCAGCACCCGGTGATCAGCCAGAACATGTACCGCCTGA
>JAUXUZ010000569.1 GCA_030680655.1 Phycisphaerales bacterium | reverse complement strand
GGTGCAGGTGACGAAGTTCGCAGGCGACGATGTGAAGTGGCCGTCGATCGGGCCCGGTGATAACGGTGAGGGCGAGATCGTCTTCCAGCTCGGCAGCCAGTTGCGTCTGCTGAACCTCAAGAGCGGCGAGAGCAAGGTGGTCAGCGTGACGGTGCCGGGCGACAGCCCCGCTGTGCGATCGCGCCAGGTCGATGCGGCCCGCAACATCACCAGCGCGAGCATCTCTCCAACCGCCAAGCGCGTTGTGGTCGAAGGCCGCGGGGATATCTGGAGCCTTCCGGCGAAAGAGGGGGTGACGCGCAACCTCAGCCGCACCGATGGGTTCTATGAGCGAAGCCCCGCCTACTCACCCGATGGCCGGTGGATCGCCTACTTCTCAGACGCGACCGGTGAGTACGAGGTCTACATCCGGCCGTCGGATGCGACGCCCCCGGCCCCCTCCCCGGCGGCCGAGAAGCCGGCCGGTGGAGCCGGTAAGGACGACGGCGACGCAAAGAAGGAAGGGGACGAAGCAAAGGACGAGCCCAAGAAACCCACGGCACCGAGCCGCGCACTGCCGAGCGTCGCGAAGAAGCTGACCAATCTTGGGCCGGGCTTTCGCAGGGGCCTTCAGTTCTCGCCCGACAGCAAGTGGATGAGCTTCACCGACCAGGCGGGCCGGCTCTACTTGCTGAACGTTGAGACGCAGGCGATCAGCGTGGTGGATCAGGACCCGACGGCGACAGGAATCAACCCTTCGTGGTCGCACGACTCGTCGTGGCTCGCGTACGGGAGGGCCGACGAGGGGAACAGCCAGTCGGCGGTGTGGCTCTACAACGTCAAGACGGACATCAAGACGCGCGTGACCGACCCGATGTTCAACAGCGGCAACCCGGCCTTCGACCGCGCGGGTGACTGGCTCTACTTCGAGAGTGCCCGCTCGGTCTCGCGCCCGCTCTACAGCGACATCGACAGCGCCTTCGCGTACGTGGACACGTCGCTGCTGTTTGCGGTGCCGCTGCGCACCGACGTGAAGAACCCGTTCCTGCCCAAGGCCGACGAGGAGTCGATCAAGGACGACAAGAAGAAGGACGACAAGGGCGGCAAGGCCGATGCCAAGAAGGACGACGCGAAGAAGGACGACACGAAGAAGGACGATGCGAAGAAGGACGAGAACGGCAAGGACGACGCGAAGAAAGAGCCCGAGAAGAAGGACAAGCCCGCGCTGAAGATCGACCTTGAGGGCTTCGAGTCCCGCGCTATTCAGCTCCCCGTCGGCAGCGGCAACTTCGGTTCCGTCGCGGTCGCCGACGGCGGCAAGCTGGTCTACGTCCGCCGCCAGAAGGTGCGCGACGATGAGGGGCCCGGATCGTCGGGCGCCTCGATCAAGCTCTTCGACATCAACGCCGAGGCAAAGGACCGCAAGGAAGAGACGATCGGCGATGGCGGCGGCTTTGACATCTCAGCCGATGGCAAGAAGCTGCTGATCGGGCGCGGCGGCGCGGGCTTTGTGATCAGCGACATCGCCCCCGGCGCCGTCGCAAAGGCCACGGCGGTCCCGACCGGCGACATGAAGGTCACCATCGATCCGAGGGACGAGTGGCGGCAGATCATCCTCGATACCCACCGGATTTTCCGGGACTACTTCTACGAGCCGACGATGCACGGCGTTGACTGGGACAAGATCCGCGACCACTACCTGAAGATGGCCGACGACGCCGTCACCCGTGAGGACATCGCCTACATCCAGGCCGAGATGGTGAGCGAGCTCAACGTCGGGCACGCGTACATCTCCAGCCCCGGCGAGGTTGAGCAGTCGCCGCAGAACGCGGGTGTCGGGCTCCTCGGCTGCGAGTACGAACTCGTCAAGGCCGACGGTGACCGCGCGCCGAGCCGCTACCGCATCTCACGGATCATCCGGGGTGCGTCGTTTGATTCCGACGCGGTCGGCCCGCTCAGCCAGCCGGGGATCGACGTGAAGGCGGGCGACTACCTGCTCGCGGTCAACGGTGTTGAGGTCGACACGGTGAAGGACCCGTGGGCGGCCTTTGTCAACACCGCCGGCAAGACGACGACGATCACCGTCTCGTCATCGCCGGTGCTCGACGGCAACGCCCGCGATGTGCTGATCAAGCCGATCGGATCAGAAGTCGGCCTCCGCTACCGCGACTGGATCGAGGCCAAGCGGGCGTACGTCGCGAAGAAGAGCGGCGGGGCCGTCGGGTACATCTACGTGCCCAACACCGGCGTCGACGGCCAGAGCGACCTGTGGCGTCAGTTCTACGGCCAGCGCAACAAGCCGGCCCTCATCATCGACGAGCGATGGAACGGCGGCGGGCAGATCCCCAACCGCTTCATCGAGTTGCTCAACCGCCCGGTGACCAACTACTGGGCCAAGCGTGACGGCATCGACTGGGTCTGGCCGCCCGACAGCCACTACGGAAACGGCGGCGGCGGCAACCAGTGCATCCTCATCAACGGTCTGGCCGGCTCGGGCGGCGACATGTTCCCCTGGCTCTTCAAGCACCACAAGCTCGGCCCGGCGATCGGCATGCGCACGTGGGGTGGCCTGGTCGGCATCAGCGGCAACCCCGGCCTCATCGACGGCGGTGTGATCGCGGTCCCCACCTTCGGCTTCTACAAGACCGACGGCAAC
>JAUXUZ010000564.1 GCA_030680655.1 Phycisphaerales bacterium | reverse complement strand
CGCCGCGACGCCGATGCCACCGAACGCGCTGTGGCTGATCCCCTGACCCGCAAAGCTCAACCGCTTGAGCACCACCAGCACGCTCAGCACACCGCACATCACACACAGCGCAGCGCCGATCAGCCCCGGCCTGATCAGGAGCGGCCACGCGTCGTCGAAGGTCGAAACCGTTCCCCAGAGGCTCAAGCCCCACCCCCGCTCTGACGCTCCGGCCGCGCTTCAACCCCAAGGCGCACAGGATGGACATGCCCCCCGTCCATCGGGCAGGCCTCACCCGGCCCGTGCGCATGCACGTGCATCCCCGCCAGCGGCCCGACGCCCGCCAGCCCCGCGACATCGTGCGCGAACACCTCGGCAAGCACCGATGGTGTCAAGCCGCTGGGCGCATCGTGAAAGTGGAGCCTGCGAGACAGGCACGCCACACGGTCGCACCCCGCCGCGATCGCCCGGATGTCGTGGCTCACAATCAGCATGGTGACGCCCGTCTGCTGATGAACCGCCGCAAGCAAAGCCGCAAACTGCGACTGCCCCGCCGCGTCGATCCCCACCGTCGGTTCGTCCAAGACCAGCAACTTGGGGCGCGGCACCAGCGCGCGGGCGATCATCACCCGCTGCAACTGCCCACCCGAGAGCGAGCCGATCGGCTTCTCGGCAAACCCCGCCGCGCCGACCAGCCCCAGCAGTGACTCAACGCGCTCAAGTTCCGCATCAGGGAGCGTCCGCCAGCCCGGCAGCCGCCACGACACCGCCAGTTCAACCACTTGCCGGACCGACAGCGGGAAGCCCTTCTCAACCTCCAGCCCCTGCGGCACATACCCCACCAGCCCCCCCCGCGTCGCTTCTTGCGGCGTTTGACCAAAGATCTGCACGCGTCCAGCACCGGGCGAAAGCAGCCCGAGCACCACCTTCAGAAGCGTGCTCTTCCCCCCGCCGTTTGGGCCGAGAATGCCCAGCCGCCCGCCCGCCGGCACCGCCAGCGAGACGTTCTCGAGTGCGGGCGATTCACTGCCCGGATAGGTGAACGTCACGCCTTCAACCTGCACCGCCGATTCTGGCACGCCCGGATGGTAGTTCATCGAGGAGCCGGGCTGTCGGTCCGGCTCTGCAGCCCCAGCGCGGTTCGGATGGCCGCAAGGTTCGCCCGCATCATCTTGAAGTAGTCCCCATCGCCGAGGGGGTCGAGCGTCAGCACCTTGACGCCCGTCTCATCCGCGATCCTCTTCGCCGCGGCGTCGCTCAATTGCGGTTCCTTGAACACCGCCTTCAGCCCGTTGGCCCGCACCGCCTCCTTCGCCTTCTGCAGGTCCCCGGGCGTCGGCTCGCTGGCGTTAAGGCCGCTGATGGCGACCGTCTTGAGGTCGTACCGCTTGGCGAGCCAGCCGAAGGCGTCGTGCCCGACGACGATGGTCCGCACCTTGGCGGGCGCGAGGGCCGACTTGAAGTCCGCGTCGAGGGTGTTGAGCTTGAAGTCGAGGGCGGAGGCGGCGGAGTCGGCCTCGTGCTTGCCGTCGGTGTCGGTGCGGAGCAGCTTCACCTTGTCGGCGACGGCACGGACGATCTCCTTGGCCTTGGCGGGGTCGAGCCAGATATGCGGGTCGTCGCCGTGGTGATCAGCGTGGTCGTGGTCGGCAGCGCCGTGGTCGTGAGCGTGGATGTGGAGTTTGAGCGCATCGGCCAGCTTGAGGTCGGTCCGAGAGGCGCGGGGGTTGGACGCCGCGAGCTTGTCGACCGCAGGCTCCATCCCCCCGATCCACACCAGCAGGTCCGCGTTGATCGCTTCCTTCAATTGTCGAGGCGGGATCTCGTACCCGTGTTCGCTTACCCCTGGCGGGATCAGCACGGTGATTGTGCTGCCGGGGGGGAGGAGCGGTTCGATCAGCCCCTTCAGCGGCGGGATCGAAACCACTACGTTCAGCGGTGCGGGCCACGGCGGTTGGGCCGTCGGCGGTGCCTCCTCGCGCCCGGTGCACGATACCGCCGCGACGCACACCCCGGCCAACCCCAACGCCCAAGCCGTCAGAACACTCCACCTGCGCATCGGCTGCTCCTTGCACAAACCTACGCCGGGCGCAGGCAGAAAGGTCAGGCCGGTGCACCTTTCGGTGGTTTGCGGAGGTCGGGCGCTGACGCCCGCCGCGCCCCGGGCTATACTCCGCCCGTTCAAAAAAACGGGGCGGTAGCTCAGTTGGTAGAGCGCGTCGTTCGCAATGACGAGGTCGGGAGTTCGACTCTCCTCCGCTCCACTTCCCCGCAAGACGCCCGGCGAAAAGCCGGGCGTTTTTTCATGCCCGGACCGGTTGAGCCCCCAAAACCCGCGCCCGGTCACTACCATGTTCGCTCATGGCCTCCGACCCGCGTGACACCCCGGCGATGCGGCAGTACGCCCGCTTCAAGAAGGCGCACCCCGACTGCCTCTTGATGTTCCGGATGGGCGATTTCTACGAGATGTTCGACGACGACGCCGTCGCCGCCTCAAAGGCGATCGGCCTCACCCTCACCCAGCGCACCACCGGTATCCCGATGGCCGGCGTCCCCTACCACCAGCTCGAGACCTACACCCGCAAGCTCATCGCCGCCGGCTTCCGCGTGGCGATCTGCGATCAGTTGCAAGACCCCGCCGAGGCCAAGGCCAACAACGCCGTCATCGAGCGCGGCGTTACCTCCGTCCTCACCCCCGGCACGCTCATCGACGAGAACCTCCTGGACGACGACACCCCCAACATCCTCGCAGCGGTCTGCTTCCCCCCCGATGCGGCGGGCGGCACCACCAACGGCAAGCACGCCGGCGCGCCATCCCTGACCACCGGCGACGCCGCCATCGCCGTCGCAGAACTGTCAACCGGCCAGTTCTTCGTTCTCGCCGTCGCGCCCGACCAGGTCGCCGACGAACTGGCCCGCCGCCGCGTCACCGAGTTGCTCTACCCCGAAACGTCCACCGGCAAGCCGCCGCCACGCCTCTCCGCGGCCCTCTCGGCCCTCAACATCGCCACAACGCCGCAGCCGCAGTGGCACTTCCGCCCCAACGAGTCACGCCAGGCGCTGCTGGAACTCTTCAACGTCTCAACACTGGCCGGTTTCGGGCTCGGCGACGACGAGCCGTTGGTCGCCCCCGCTGGCGCGCTTGTGCGCTACCTGCGAGCGACCCAAATGCCCACCGGCAGCGGCGCAGTCGCCCACGGCTCGGGCCTCACCGATCGCTCAAAGGCGGCCCTGTCGCACCTGCGCCCGCCCCGTGTCGTCTCCCTCGACGACCACCTGACGATCGACGCCGTCTCACTCCGCGCCCTTGAGATCGACCGGACCATCCGCACGCAGCACCAGGCGCCGGGCGCCATGGGCCTGCGCGACGGGTCATTGGTGGGCGTCTTCACCACACCCGCTGGCCGCCCGCTCTGCCGCACGGCGATGGGCAAGCGGCTGCTGCGCGACTGGCTCTGCCGCCCGCTGCGTGATGTCGGCGCGATCTCCGCCCGTCAGCGGGCCGTCTCGCTCTTCACCGACGATCTGCGCTTCGCCGGCGAGCTCGTCACCTTGATCGAGCCGATCCAGGATGTCGCCCGCATCGCCGCGCGCGTGGCCCTGCGC
>JAUXUZ010000561.1 GCA_030680655.1 Phycisphaerales bacterium | reverse complement strand
CGCGTCGAGCAGGGGCGCGGGGACGCGGGGGGATTGAGCAAGTCGCTGGCGCGCGGCCCGGCGACGGTGGGTGTGCCCAACGACTTCTCCGGCGTCTACCAGATCCCCGAGGACGCCGACACGCCGTACGCGGGCTGGTACGCGCGGGTGTCGGGGGCGATGATCGCCGTGTTCCCGCGTGGTGAGTACACGGCGACGCGCGCCGGAGTGGCACCGGCGATCCCGGCGAACACGCGGTTCTTCTTCGGGAGTGTGCCGCTGAACGCGCGGAGCGCCGGTGGATCGCGCAGCGCAGCGCGCGTGGTCGAGCCGGCGAACGAGCGGATCAACAGCAGCTCGCGCGATGCCGAGCCCGACAGCGTGCGCGACCGCGCACCCGATGCGCCGCTGCCGGTGACGGTGGAGACCGCGGCCGACGCCGACGGCGTGCGCGAGGCGATGGCGAAGCTGTGCGCCGACCCGGTCTACCGAGCCAACCGCGTGCGCGACCTGCTGCAGCGTGCAGGGCGCACCGCGGCGGGCGAGCGGTAGCGGATTGAAAGACCCCGGCTCGTGCCGGGGCTTGGGGGGTCAAGTCAATTCGTTTCGGCGGGTACCCGATTGTTTAAACGCTCAGCTGAGCGGGCCGCGTTCGCCGACCGACTGCGTGCCGCCGCCGGCGATGGCCGACCGCATGAGCGTGTCGGACTGGACGTTCTTGAGGCGGTAGTAGTCCATGATCCCCAGGTGCCCGCTGTTGAAGGCGGCGGCGATGGCGCGGGGGATCTCGGCCTCGGCGAGGACGACCAGGGCCTTGTTCTCTTCGATCTTGGCCTTGTTCTCCTGCTCCAGAGCGCGGGCCTTGGCGGCGCGGCTCTCGGCCTCGGCCTGGGCCATGGACTTGTCGGCCTCGGCCTGGGCCTTCTTGAGCTGGGCGCCGATGTTGTCGCCGACGTCGATGTCGGCGATGTCGATGGAGAGGATCTCGAAGGCCGTGCCGGCGTCGAGCCCCTTGGCCATGACGGTCTTGGAGATGTTGTCGGGGTTCTCAAGGACCGACTTGTGCGACTGGGCCGAGCCGATGGTCGTGACGATGCCCTCGCCGACGCGGGCGATGATCGTCTCCTCGGTCGCGCCGCCGACGAGGCGCTGGATGTTGGTGCGGACGGTGACGCGGGCCTTGGCGCGGAGCTGGATGCCGTCCTGGGCCACCGCGTCGATGGTCGAGCGCGGGCCGTCCTGGGCGGGGCAGTCGATGACCTTGGGGTTCACGCTGGTCTGCACCGCGTCAACGATGTCGCGCCCGGCGAGGTCGATGGCGGTGGCGATGTCCCAGCTGAGGGGGATCTTCGCCTTCTCGGCGGAGATGATGGCGGTGATGACGTTCTGCACGCGCCCGCCGGAGAGGTAGTGCGTCTCGAGCTGGTTGGTGGTCACGTCAAGGCCGGCCTTGACGGCGCGGATGCGGCTCAGGACGATCACGCGGGGGTCAACCTTGCGGAGCTTCATGCCGACCAGGTCGATGATGCTCACCTTGGCGCCGCTGAACCAGGCCTGGATCCAGAGGTTGAGGAACTGGAACAGGAAGAGGGCGAAGATCAAGAAGGCGATGCCGGCGATAATGCCGACGACGAGCCAGATGGTGTTGCTGTTGGGCACGGAAGCTCCTTCACGAGTCGACGCCCGAATGGGGCGTTTGGGTTCGAGTATAGAAGTGACGGGGACCCGGTGCGGGCGGTGCGGGGGGGGTGGTAACTAGACGGGGCGCACCTTCAAGCTCAGGCCGTCGGCCGCGGTGATGCGGACGGTCGCTCCGGCCCGGATGAGGGTGGTCTCGCTGACGGCCTCGAACTTCTGGTCACCGATTCGCACGACGCCGACGGGGCGCAGGTCGGTGACCACCATCGCCTCGGTGCCGATCAGGCGTGCCAGCGGGGAGCCCTGCTGGGGCGGGGGTTGATCGCCTGCCCCGCCGCCGCCGAGGATCAGCCGCTTGCCCATCGGGGTGTGGGGCATCAGTTTGAAGCCGACGACAAAGAGCGACGGCCCGCCGACGATGACCAGCAGCGAACCGATGATGCCCCAGGTGGTGTCGTAACGGAAGAGGCAGACGACGCCCGCGATCGCCAGCACGATGCTGACGGCGGCGAGGATGCCCGCCGTGGGCAGGAACAGGTCAACGACCACCACCGCCAGGGCCATGGCCAGCAGCACCAGACCCCAGATAAGAAGGGATTCCATAAGGATGGGAGGATACGGGAGCGCGGACCGCCGGGCGCGGCACGGCTAGGAAACGACCTCAACCACCACGCGCATCTGCTCAACCAGCAGCACGCGCACAGGTTGGCCCGCCTGCACCATCGGGCCGTCGGAGACGACGTCGACCACCCGACCGTCAAACTCGGCCTTGCCGGAGGGGCGCAGCGGCGTGAGCGCGACGCCCTCTTGCCCCTTCACCACCGGCACGCCGCTCGCCGCGGGGGCGGCACCGATCCCCGGCTCACCCTCAACATCTTCATCGCGCGGGCGGTCGCGGAGGACGAGCCTCCCCAGGACCGGCAGCGTGCGCATGTTCTTGCTCATGTAGTAACCGACCGTCGCGGCGGTGGTGATACCGATGACGACGAACCCCAGGCCCCACAGCAGGCCCGACGATGATCGCTCCATGCCGGGGAAAGTCGGCGCTGAGGCTGGGACGAACGCCAGGACCAGGCCGGCCATCAGCGACAGCAGCCCGATCGCGCCGGCGACCCCCACGCCCGGCATGAGGAACATCTCCACGCCAATCAGCGCGATTCCCCCCACGATCATGGCGGGCTCCCACCAGCCCGCCAGGCCCATCAGCATGTCGGGCAGCAGCAGCCCGACCATCGCCAGGCCCGCCGCCGAGGCCGGGAGGATGAGCCCGGGGTGGATGAACTCCACGAAGAGCCCGAGGATGACGGCGATGATGAGCAGACCGCGGATCCACTGGTTCTGCAGCAGGCGGGCCACCCACTCGTACCAGGCCGGCGCGATGGTGATGACGTTGACGGCGCCCAGGTGCTGCTTCAACTCGTCACGGGTGTTGACGCGCGCTGTGGCGATGCGCAGCTCGAGCATGTCGGCATCGCTGAGGGTGAACAGCGATGTGCCGTCGGCGACGTACTCCAGCAGCTTCCACTGGCCCTTGTCGGCGGCGGTGAGGATCGGCCGGAGGCTCGGCGAGGTGAGCGCCATGCTCGCCTCGCTCACCGTCTGCGGGGTGATCTGCGGCGAAGCGGGGATCAGGTCTGTCGGGGCGGCGCCGTCGGGGTTCGTGGCGAGCGGCTCGCTCTTGCGTGATGCGCCGGCTTTGGCGTCCTCGGGCGGGCCGACGAGCCTGGGGTGCGAGGTGGGCGGCTGGCCGTCGAAGAGGATCGCAAACTCGGCGCGGTCGATGAAGAGGCGCTCGCCAGTCTTGGGGTTCTCGACGAGCCAGAGCTCAACGCCGAGTGTGACCATGCCCTGGGCCAGCTTCTCGTCGTGCCCGTTGCGCCGCGCGGAGCCGACGATCTCTGCCAGCAGGGGCGAGAGGATCTTGGCACGCTCGGTTCCGGTGAGGGGCACGATCGCGTTGCCCATCCAGCCCGCCTGGACCCTGATCGGCGCCGCATCGCCGAACGAGCCGCCACCGGCGATCACGATCTCGTTGCAGGCCAGCGCGATGATCGCGCCGCCGGAGTAGGCCATTGGGTTGACCCACGCGACGGTGCGGCCGATCGAGGTCTTCTTGAGCGCGGAGGTGATCTCCAGCACCGCGCCCAGCTCGCCGCCGGGTGAGTCGATCTGGATGACCATCGCGTCGGCACCGCTCCGCTCAGCCTCGGCGATGCGCCGGCGCAGGCTGACCGACGTGATGGCGTCGATCTCGCCTTCGAAGGGGATGATCACGACGTTGGGGCTGAGCCGGCCGGGCGCGCGCGCCGGTGAGGGCGCGGGGGGCTGCGCCAGCCCGCCCAGGGCGAGCAGCGCGAGCGCCAGCAGCGGCACAATCCGACGAAACGTGCGCGCGTGCATTAACCAATACGAAGCGTTACGGAGGGTCACGCTCAATGGTATGTGGCCCGGGAAGCACCCCTTTGCCAACCACTTACCTGCCCGCCGTCCCCGTTCCCCCCGCCCCCCCTGCCGTCCCTGCCCCCCCTGCCCCGGTCTCGCCGGCCAGCGACTGCTTGATCGACGCCTCGTGCAGCGGGACGCTCGCGCGGTCCAGTGCTTCTTTGGCGGCATGGAACGCGTCGGGGTCAACACCCGCCCCCCCACCGTCGGCGGCGGCCAGGTCGATGAACGCCTGCAGGGCCGCTGCGCCCCGCTCGATCGCCGCCCGCTGCGGGGCGCTGACCAGCCCGCCCGCCCTGGTGAGCTGGCGGTTGATCCAGAGCAGGTCGAGGCGGCTGTTGGCCAGCAGGTCGGCGATGCGGTGGCGGCTCATGTCGCTGAGGGCGTTGGCGAAGCTCTCGCGTTCGATGCGCTCGACCTCGTCGCGGCTGAGGCCGTGGTGAGGAACGATCTGCACGCTGAGGCGCTTGCCGCTGCGGCGTTCGAGCGCACTGACAGTGAGCAGGCCGTTGGCGTCAACCGCGAAGTCAACGCGCAGCTGCGGGATGCCCGCGGGCATCGGCGGGATGCCGCGGAGGTGGAACTCGCCGAGGCTGCGGCAGTCGGCGACCATCTCGCGCTCGCCCTGGAGCACGTGGAGCTTGACCGACGTCTGGCCGTCCACCTGCGTGCTGAACATCTCGTGCCCGGCGGCGGGGATCGGCGCGTTGCGCACGATGATCTTGGCGAAGGCGCCGTTGGCGGTCTCGATGCCGAGTGAGAGGGGAACAACGTCCAGCAGCAGCGCCTGGGCCGTCCCGGCGCCGCCGCCGATGATCGATGCCTGCACGGCCGCGCCGAGGGCGACGGCCTGGTCGGGGTCGATCGCCGTGTACGGCGCGAGGCCGAAGACCTGGCCGACACGCTCGCGCACCAGCGGTGTGCGTGTCGCGCCGCCGACGAGGATCACCGCGCTGATCGGCTCGCCGTTCATCTGGCGCTGGGCGTCGCGCAGCGCTCGCCGGCAAGAGGCGATGGTGCGGTCCACCAGCGGCGCGATAAGGCCGTCAAGGTCGGCTCGCGCGAGCGTGAGAGCGGGGACGCTGCCCCAGGCCCCGCCCAGTGATGCGCCCACGTCGATCGCCGAGGACTCGCTGCTGCTCAATTCGACCTTGGCCCGCTCGGCCAGCGCCTTGAGCCGGCCGATCGATTGCGCATCGGGGGGCGGCAGCTGCGGGTTGGCATCGAGCGCACGCGCGACAATCCACGTGACAACCGCGTGGTCAAAGTCATCGCCGCCGAGGCGCGTATCGCCGTGGGTGGCAAGGACTTCGAACGCGTCGGCGGCGAGCTTGCCAGAACCGGCCTCGCCCGATCCCGGCGTGATGCGGAGGATCGAGACATCGAACGTGCCGCCGCCGAGGTCGTAGACAACGATGTTCTGCGGGCCCTGCGGGCGCGTGCCCAGGCCGTAGGCGAGTGCGGCGGCGGTCGGCTCGGCCACCAGGCGCACGGCGTCGAGCCCCGCCAAACGCGCGGCGTCGCGCGTCGCCTGGCGCTGGGCGTCGTCGAAATAGGCCGGAACGGTGACGACCGCACGCTCGACCGGCACACCCAGGGCGCTGCTCGCCCGCTCCTTGAGCGCGCGCAGGATGTGGGCGGAGACTTCCTGCGGGGTGACGTTGCGGCCTCCAGCACCGGGCAGGCGCACGCGCGCGGTGTCGCCCTCGCCGGCGACAACCTCGAAGGGAAGAAAGGGGAGGTCGGGGCCGGCATCGGCCAGCGAACGGCCCATCAGGCGCTTGACCGACGCGACGATGCGCCCGGTGTGGGCCGGGCCGCTGGAACGCGCGGGCGAACCGACGACAACGGCCCCGCCGTCATCGAACCGCACGACCGAGGGCATCAACGCCGATCCGGCGTTGTCGGCCAGGACCCGGGGCGGGTCGGTCGGGTTGGGCCAGCCGGCCACCGCGACCAGGGAGTTGGTCGTGCCGAGGTCGATGCCAACAATCGGGCCGTTCACGCAGGACGGTAGCGGCCAACCGCACGGACAAGAGGACTCAGGCGCGGGGATGGAGCTGGCACCTCCTTCCCTCCCTCTGGCCGATGTCCCAGCGTCCTCCCCCTACGCTTGCCCCCATGAAAGCCAGCCTCGCGTGGATCAACCAGTACCTCACCCCCGGCGACCTGGATGCCGCCGCCGCTGAGGAGAGGCTCACCTTCGCCGGGCTGCCGATCGATTCAACCCAGACGCTGCTGGGGGGTGATGTGCGCATGGAAGTGGAGGTCACCTCCAACCGGGGCGACTGCCTCTGCCACGTCGGTCTGGCGCGGGAGATCGCCGCGGCCAGCGCGGGCGGACGGGCGTTTGCTGCACCGACGCCACCGCCGCTGCCGGTGGGTATTGTGAAGCAGCTCGACGGGTTCACGCTCGTCAACGGTGTTTCGGAGGGCGGTTGCCCGCGCTTCACGCTGCGCATGATCAAAGGGGTGAAGGTCGGCCCCTCGCCCGACTGGCTCAGGCACCGGCTCGAGGCGGTCGGGCAGCGCTCGATCAACAACGTCGTTGATGTGACGAACTTCGTGCTGCACGAGCTCGGGCAGCCGAGCCACGTGTTCGACGCCGCGACGCTCTGTGACAAGGAGATCACCGTCCGCCCCGCGGCCAAGGGTGAGCGCCTGGCGCTGCTCGACGCCACGACCGTCTCGCTCGGGGGCGGTGAACTGGTGATCGCCGATAAGGCCGGGCCGATCAGCGTGGCGGGCGTGATGGGCGGCCTGCCGACCAGCGTGACCGAGAAGACGACCGACGTGCTGCTGGAAGTGGCGACGTGGGAACCCGTCGCGGTGCGCACCTGCTCGCGCCGGCACGCGAAGCGGACGGACTCATCCCACCGCTACGAGCGCACCGTTGACCCGCGCACGATGGACGCGGCGGCCGCGCGGCTGGTGGAGTTGATCCTGCAGGTCGCCGGCGGGACTCTGGTTGACGGCGTGCTCGACGCGGGCGCGCCGGCGCTACCGCTGACGGCCGTCCCGCTCAGCGCTGCGCGCGTGGGCGCGGTGCTGGGTGTGCCCGTGCCCGAGGCCGAGATCGAGCGGGCGCTCAGGGCGCACGGCTTTGCGCTCGCCGAGGGCAAGCAGCAAGGGGGGGGTAAGGCGTGGCAGGTGACCGTTCCGCCGCACCGGCCCGATGTTTCGCTGGAGATTGATCTGATCGAGGAGGTCGCCCGCACGATCGGCTACGACAAGATCGTCGTTTCAGAGAAGCTCGCCGTCGCTGTGCCCAGCCCGCAGAGCAGCGAGCGCGCACGCCGCGAGATGGCACGCGTGCTGACGGGGATGGGGTTCTTTGAGGCTGTCACGTTCAGCTTCACCAGTTCGAAGCTCGCCTCCCCGTTCGCGCCGGCCGACGGTGGGAAGCTCGTGAGCGTGAGCGACGACCGGCGCGGCGAGGACAACATCTGCCGGCCCAGCGTGCTCTGCGGGCTGCTCGACTGCCGCCGGCACAACCAGGACAACAAATCAACCGCCGGCGCGCCGCTGCGCCTGTTCGAGACGGCGACCGTCTTCGCCGAGCACAGCAGCAAGAGCCTGCAGCGCCAGACGCTGGGGCTGCTGCTCGATGCGCCGACCGAGGGCAAAGCCCCCGAGAAACGCCAACTGGCGCTGCGCCACATGCGCGCGGCGGTTGAGCAGCTCGCCGCGGCACTCTCGGGCAAGCCGCTCGTCACTGTGCCGCTAGATGTTGCACCCGTCGCGGCCCTGGAACCGGGTGCTTCGGCGAGCATCGTGATTGGGGGCAAGGTGATCGGCTGGTACGGCCTGCTGACGGCGGCCACGCGAGGGACGTTCAGCCTGCAGCACCCTGTGGCCGTAGCGGAGATTGACCTTGAGCCGCTGCTGGCGGGCTTCCCGCCGCGGGCGACGGTGAAGGAACTGCCGGTCTTCCCCCCCACCGAGCGCGACTTGAGCCTGATCGTCGATGAGCCTGTGCGGTGGGCGCAGATCGAGCAGGCGATCGGCGCCAAGCCGCCAGCGCTGATGGAGCGGTTGGCGTTCGTCACGACCTACCGCGGCCAGCCCGTGCCGGCGGGCAAGAAGAGCGTGACGCTGCGGATGACGTTCCGCGCCGCCGACCGCACGCTGCGCGATGAGGAGGTCAACCCGTCGGTCGATGCGCTGGTAAAGACCCTCGGCGAGAGCGTCGGGGCCACGGTGCGGACGGCGTAAGCCCTTCTCCCAGCGGAGCTGGGAGAAGGTGGCCGAGGCTCCGCGAGGCCAGATAAGGGTGCTTCACCCCTCGTTCTTGCTTCAACCCCATACGCCTCCTTGTTTGCCCGCAGCCACGCCGCTCCCCATTACACATAGTCACTCTTGGGATAGACTCCCGATATGTCATCCCCAACCCCCGAACTCCTGCAAGGCACGCTCGACGTGATGGTCCTCTCCGTGCTCAAGGCGGGGACGCTGCACGGGTACGCGATCGCGCGGCAGATCGAGCGGGCCAGCGGCGGCAACCTCACTATCGAGGAGGGCTCGCTCTACCCGGCCCTGCACCGCCTGAGCAAACGCGGCGATCTCGACGCCGACTGGGGCAAGACCGAGACGGGCCGCCGCGCCCGCTTCTACACGCTCTCGCGCCAGGGGCACAAGTCGCTGTTCGAGCAGGCCTCGCTCTGGCAGCGTGTCTCCTCGGCGGTGAGCGGCGTGCTGGCGGCCGGGGAGCGGCAGCAGAGGCTCAAGAGGACGGCCGAGCACTGAGATGCGGGCCGGACGCGCTGATACATAGCGTCTCTATGTATAAGGTCCAGGCTCGTCGTTCCGCTCAACCGCGTCTACCATCGGACCGATGTTCACGTGCACGGTCGCACGCCACACTCGGCACGAAGCCGGTATACACCAAATCCGCGGAGCACAACCATGCGCGTCAAAGCCGCCCCCGCTAAGAAAAAGTCATCCAAGCCCGCGTCCAGCAGCAACGGGCACAGCAAGAAGGCCCTCGCCAAGCAGCCCGCCAAGGCGGAGCCCCGGCGCAAGGCCGCCGGCTACGAGCACGAGACCGCCCACCTGTTCAAGGCCGGTGAGGTCACCGCGGCCAAGCCGATCATCTACGTCAACGGGCGCATGGTCCCCAAGAACCAGGCGATGGTCAGCGTCTACGACCACGGCCTGCTCTACGGCGACGGCGTCTTCGAGGGCATCCGCATCTACAAGGGCCAGATCTTCAAGTGCGGCCAGCACATGGACCGCCTGTGGCGCTGCGCCGAGATGATCCGCCTGCGCATCCCCGTCTCGCGCGACGACATGGTCACCATCATGCGAGACTGCGTCGAGGCCAACAACCTCAAGGACGGCTACATCCGCCTGGTGGTCACCCGCGGCTTCGGCACGCTGGGGCTCGACCCCCGCAAGTGCCCAGTCGCCGGCGTCATCTGCATCGCCGACCAGATCGCCCTCTACACCCCCGACCAGTACGAGAAGGGAATGAAGATCATCGTCGCCAAGCGCCCACGCACGCCGGTTGAGTGCCTGGACCCGCGCCTCAAGAGCCTCAACTACCTCAACAACATCCTCGGCAAGGTCGAGGCGATCGACCAGGGGTGCGACGAGGCCATCATGCTCAACATGAAGGGCTTCGTCGGCGAGTGCACCGGCGACAACATCTTCGTTATCCGCGACGGCACCGTCTTCACGCCCCCTACCGAAAGCGGCATCCTCGAGGGCATCACCCGCCGCTTCGTCATGGACCTCTGCGCCGACATGGACATCTCCTGCAACGTCAAGAACATGCGCCCCGAGGAGGTCAAGACCGCCGACGAGGTCTTCCTCACCGGCTCCGCGGCAGAGATCATCGCCGTCACGCAGATCGACGACATCAAGATCGGCCACGGCACTGAGGGCCCGATCACCAAGCGCCTCCGCAACGCCTTCCGTAAGGTCGTTTCGTCAGCCGATATCCCCGAGGATTGACCCGCGGCGTCGGCCGTTTAATTATCAAACCCAAGCCCCCGCACAAGGGGGCTTTTTCGTTGGCCGTCCCGCGGTCGGCCCGAGATTAACCCGTGTTGACGGGCCCCCATCGGGATCGAGGGCCTCCCAAACCCCCGATTCGACCGCCCCGCGGGGATTTCCCTTGTGAATCGGCGACAAATCGGGCACACTCTGGGTGAATCCTCGTGGCGTTCCCGGGCGTAGACAACAGTGTTAGTGTCGTCGGAACAACCGCCACGACGTGGGTCGGGCGCCTGATCGGAGAAGACCCGTGTCAACCAACACCCAGAACCGATTCCTCAACGCCACCGCCCTCGCGCTCGCCGCCGGCTCGCTCGGGTTCGCCGCGCCAGCAGCAAAGGCGGACGTCGACTTCTCCCTCTCGCTCAACTTCGGCTGGTGCGCGCCCGACCCCTACTGCGCGCCCGTGGTCTATAACAGCTACTCCGGCTGGTGGTCCGACCCATGCCCGCCGCGCTGGGGCTGGCGCTCGTCGTACACGCCCTGGTACGACCGGCCGTACTACGCGACGCCGTATTACAACCCCTACTACCGGCCGGTCTGTTACCAGCCGTTCTACACGCCGGTGTGGACATACCCCGGCACGACGATCAGCTACAGCTACTCGTCGTGGGGTAGCGGCTGGGGGTACACATCGACCACGTTCTACAGCCCGTACTACGACTACTACCAGCCCGCCAACTTCTGGGGGCTCTCGTTCTCCTTCGGTGACTGCGACCGCGACGACTGGCGCTGGCGCCACCGCAACGATCACCGCTGGGACCGCGACCACCGGCACCACGACCGTGACAACGTCACCGTCATCAACAACGGCGGCACCGTGAACGTCAACACCAACGGCGGCTCGCAGGCCCAGGTCGGCCGCGGCCTCCGCCAGACGCCCGGCATCCCGCAGTCGCAGAAGCCGCTGGTCGGCCCTGTGATGCCTGCTGCGGAATCGTTCGGCGTTGCCGGCCCTCCCGCGGCCGCGCCCGAATCCGCGCCGGCGTTCGCCAGCAAGGGTCCAAATCGCCTTACCACCCCCGGCCTTGTCGCACCGGTCGCGGTGAAGCCGATCGAGAGCCAGCCGCTGAACCAGAAGCCCGCGTACACGGCGGCCAAGCCCTTCCCATCCAAGCCCGTGCTGCCGGTGCTTGCGCCCAGCAGGCCCACCGGCGACCCGCAGGCGATCACGCAGAAGCCCGGGCGCGCTGAGCAGGGCCCCTTCGCCCCGGTGGAGAAGCCCTCGGCCTTCACGCAGAAGCCCGACGCTTCACCGGCCAAGCCCGTGCTGCCGGTGCTCGCGCCGTCGCCGCGTGCTCCTCAGCATGCCGAGAAGCCGGCTGTTGACTTTGATGCGAAGCCCGCAGTGAATCCGGCGCGCGACCGCTCGCCCTACCCGATTGTCGGCAAGCCCGTCACGCGTTTCCCCCAGCCGGCACCCGTTGCCAAGCCGGTTGAAGCGGTCGAGAAGCCCGCAGCGAAGCCGAGCGCCCCCGCGCAGCCGACCCGCTACGAGCGCCCGGCCTACACGCCTCCGGCTGCCCCTGCGCAGCGCCCGCAGGCCAAGCCCATCCAGGAGCCCAAGCCGGCGCCCGCGCCACGCCAAGTGGCTCCCGCCCCCGCACCGCGTCAGGTGGCTCCCGCGCCGGCCCCGCGCCAGGCAGCGCCTGCGCCAAAGGTCCCCGCCGCGGCTCCCCGCGTTGCTCCGCCCGCCCAGGCGCCGACTCGTCAAGCGCCGCCCCGTCAAGCGTCGCCCCAGCAGGCCCCGGCACCGAAGGCGCCAGCCCAGAAAGCACCCGAACCCTCACCGGGCAAGCGCAAGTAACAAGTAGCGCTAACAATCCACCTGATGGTCAGGGCCCCTGCTTCGGCGGGGGCTTTTTCGTTGCTGCTCGCTCGGTGCACGTGCCACGCCTTACTGCTCCGACTTGCCCTTGCGCGCCAGCTCGATCGTGATGGCGTGCTTCATCAGCGCCTGCTGAGCGGTGGCCGCGGCGGCGAGCCACCCCGCCCAGCCGTCCATGAACGCCCGCTTGAGGAGCATCTGCTTCAAGAACGCGCCGGGCGGCGACGTGAGCAGCCGCCAATGCGAGCCGCGCTCGCCGCGGGCCACCAGCTCACCGGCCATGAGCCGGGCGTAGCCGACCTGCTTGCGGAGCTGCTCCTCGAAGGTCTGAAACGAGTCGTGGCGTAGGTCACCGTCGAGGCGGCCGGGCGACGTTGACGCGTCGATCAGCGCCAGCTGGTCGTGCGGGTCGATCCCCTGCCACTTGGCCTTGCCGCTGCGCACCAGACGCAGCCGCCGCTCCGGCTGCCACGCGTAGTTGAGGAACCGCCCGTCGTAATAGACCTTGCGGTTGAGCGTGTAGCCGTCTACCGCCGGATCGTCGCGCGTGACGGCCGCGCGGATCGAAGCCTCCAGCACCGGCTCGAGGCTCTCGTCGGAGTCGAGCGACAGCACCCACGGCTGCTTCGCCGCTTCGAGCGCCTTCTGCTTGGTCTTGACGTGTCCGAGCCACGCGCTGGCGATGACCCGCCCCCCTGCCGCTTCGATCATCGGGATCGTCGCGTCGGTCGAGCCGGAGTCGATCGCCACGATCTCGCCCGCCAGCCCTTTCACCGACTCGAGCGTCCGCCCGATCGTCGCCGCGCTGTTCTTGCAGACAATCGCCACCGACAGCGGAAGGCGTGATGGAGCGGGCTCTTCGCTCATGCCGGGAGGATACCGCCGCCCCGGGGCGAGTATATTGCCACCGTTGAGCACCTCACCCCATGGCACAATCACGTTCACCCGCTGCGGCGGCGTCGAGTCGCACTGGCGCCGGGTGATCCAGCGGTGCGAAGAAGGCGCGGCAGGGCAGGTGCAGACGCTCAAGACCGACGGCACTGTGAGCGTGTTCGCGCTGCCGGGAGAGAACGGCGCGGCCGGCCTGGTGATCAAACGCTGGGAGCTGCGAACACTCGGCGCGCGCTTGAAATCGGCCTTCAAGTGGAGCCGCGCGTGGCGTCACTGGGAGGGTGCAAGCCGGCTGACAAAGGCGGGCGTGCGCACGGCGGCGTGCTACGCGATCGCGCGGTCAAAGAGCGATGACGGCGCCGCGCTCGAGTGGCTCATCATGGACCGCCTGCCCGGCAAGACGCTCCTGCAGCACCTGGCCGACAACGACCTGCCGGTGCAGACGCAGCACCGCCTCGCCGAGGCCGCGGCCTGCATGATCGTGGAGCTCATCAAGGCGCGCCTCTACAACCGCGACGGCAAGCCCTCGAACTTGATCGTCAACCTCACCAACCCGCAGCGCCCCGACATCGGCATCATCGACTGCGTCGCGATCCGCCCGATGCCCAAGGGGGGCGGCAAGTCGGTCGACATGCTCGCCGCGCTGGTGATCGAGCCGCTCGGCTGCCGCTGCCAACCGCGGCGAGCGCTCATGATGCGGGCGCTGCGCTCGTACGCGGTCGCCTCAGGCAACGCCCCGCGCGCATCGTGGCGGCCGGCCCGCGATTCGCTCTGGCGTGCGGTCGAGGCGTTTGTCAAGGCCCACGGCGACCCCACACCAAAGGTCAACCCCTTGGCGTGATCGCGCGGGCCGAGCCCGAGGGGCTGCAGCTCCGATCCCGGGTGCCGCAGACTCCTCGGCTCTGCGAGGAGTCTGCGTGCCTTGCTCCGTACGCGCCCCTGCACAGACTCCTGCCCAGAGCGGCGGGAGTCTGTGGCACCCCATCCCGTGAAGCCGCACACCCTCCCCGGACTCGCCGAGCCTCGTCCGACCCTCCCGCTGGGAGCGGGCAGGGTTGCGCAGACCGGGCCCGCTATCCCCCTACTACCATCGGGCCGCATGCCCCCAACTACCTGGACCCGCACCACAGACTACCCGATCCTCGCGCGCCGCATCCCCTGCTGGCCGTTTGCCGACCCCAAGACCCGCCGCACCTGGTGGCTTGACGACTACACCAAGACCCCCGCCGAGTCCGGGCTCGGCACCCGCGCTGGCACACTCGCCGGGTACGAGGCGCTGCGTCGCACGGTCAGCACGATGACGCCCGATGAGGTCGTGGACCACGTCAAGAAGGCCAACCTCCGCGGCCGCGGCGGCGCTGGCTTCCCCGCTGGGCTCAAGTGGTCGTTCCTCCCCAAGCCCGACGCCAACGGCGACGGCGGCCAGCGCTACCTGGCCATCAACGCCGACGAGTCCGAGCCCGCCTCCTTCAAGGACCGGCTCCTGATTGACTTTGACCCGCACCTGGTGATCGAAGGGATCATGATCGCCTGCTACGCATGCCGCGTGCAGACCGCGTTCTTCTACATCCGCGGCGAGTATCACCACCAGGCCAAGGTCTTCGAGAAGGCGATCCAGGAGTGCTACGCCAAGGGCATCCTCGGCAAGAACGGCATCCTCGGCGGCGTCAAAACCAAGAACCGCGACCAACCGTGGGGCATCGATCTTCACCTCCACCGCGGCGCTGGCGCGTACATCTGCGGCGAAGAGACGGCGCTCCTCGAGTCGATCGAGGGCAAGCGCGGCTGGCCGCGCAACAAGCCGCCCTTCCCCGCCATCAAGGGCCTCTTCGGTCGGCCCACGATCATCAACAACGTCGAGACGCTCGCCCACGTGCCGAGCATCATGGAGAACGGCTGGGAGTGGTTCAGCAAGCAGGGGACCAACTCCACGTTCGCGGGCGCACCCGGCTCGTGGGGCACCAAGCTGATGGGCGTCAGCGGGCACGTCAACCGACCCGGCTGCTTCGAGTGCGACCTGGGCATCCCGCTCCGCACGCTGATCGAGAGCCCCGACTACTGCGCGGGCATGCGCGGCGGCAAGAAGTTCAAGGGCGCCATCGCCGGCGGCATCTCCATGGGCGTGCTCGGACCCGACCAGATGGATGCGGAGATGGACTTTGACATCGGCCGCAAGTACAACGTGCTCGGCCTGGGCACCGCGTGCCCGACGGTGTTCGACGAAGACACCGACATGGTCGCCGTCGCCCGCAACATCGCCCGCTTCTACAAGCACGAGTCTTGTGGCCAGTGCACCCCGTGCCGCGAGGGGTCAGGATGGCTCTACCAGCTCATGACCAAGATCGAACGCGGGGATGCCAAGAGCAAGGACCTTGATCTTGCGCTGGAGATCGCCACCAGCATGGGCGCGATGCCCGGCACGACGATCTGCGGGTTGGCGGATGGCAACAACTGGGCGATCCGCACGATCATGAACAAGTACCCGGCGGAGTTCGAGTCGCGGGTGAAGCGCAGCTACGTGCAGGTGGGGATTGCTGTGGGGGCTGGGGCGAAGTAAAGGCAGTTCACCACGGAGTTCACGGAGGGCACGGAGGAAGGCATGACGGAGGGCGTGAGCAAACCGCACGATCAGCTCACACCGGCCGACCTCGCGCTGTCTCCCTGCTGGTACGACCCCGATCATGATGGCCGCGCACTCACGCGGAGCATCTCCCCTGCATCCCCAGAAATTGTTGCGAACCGATCGTGGCAACACAACCCCGGTTCACGATGGGCTGTTGACCTGTGGCCGGCCGACCCGCGACTGAACTCGTTGGCGGGAGTAGTGAGAGGAAATCGGCTCTACTGCGACCCGTGGTCCGCCGGTCCCTGCATCGTGCTCCCTCAGCCAATCGGTCGATACGCGGACGACCCGGTGTTCGACCGGTATTCGCTCACTGTTGAATCGAAAGCGTCGTCGGTTGTTCGCCTGGCGCTGCCGCGGTTGACGCGTGAAGTGCCGCGGTTCGGCCTGTCTCGATACGACGAAGCGGTGGCGCAGGCCTCGCCGTGCTTGGCGCGATGGGAACGACGCCGGCGGCGCTGTTCCCGCTCCGGTGCGTGCTCCGCCTTCCGCTTCGCGGCTGGCCCGCGGAGTTCACCATCCGCAGCTTCATGACCGGACCGCATTCACAGGAGCGCTGGACGGTGGACAAACCCGTGGACTTCGAGGTGCTCGACCTGCAGGGCACTTGACTTTGTGCGTGGGCCATACGAGAAAGCGTGAAGGCAGTTTCCTTCATAACGTGGGGGCGTGGACGGGTGAGGGTGGCAGGGAGCAAGTGAGCCCCCACGTGAGGCAGCACAGGACATCAATCATGACACAGCCGCGAAAGAACTTTCTGAGGACCGCCGAACAGATCAGGCCGCTGGCGACTGGACGCGGCGCGTGTTACGCGTCTGACCGCATCACGGTGGGCGGTGCGAGGGTCGGCTACGCGTACCGCGATGCGCCGGACAACGACACGGACAGCGGCTGGCGGTTTCTGGCCGGCGACGAGACGCAGGAGTACCTGGACAACCCCGACAACCTCGCGATGTACGACTGCAACACCATCGCGAATTACGACCCTGCCATCATCCCGCTCCTCAATTCACCCGCGGGCAGCGCCTTTGTGAGAGGCGAAAAGAGCGGGCGTCTTGTCCCGGATGAGAAGGAATGACGGGTGAGGGTGGCAGGGAGCAAGTGAGCCCCCACGTAACAAGGAGCAAGGCGCACCGACCTTTCCGACCCGGCTGGCTGATTGCACGCTGCGGGCCAGGCATCGATGCCACGCCCGCGGTAGCTACGATTGACGGTGAAGCTGAAGGAACAAGTCGCGCGGCTCATCGCGCCCACCTTTTCCGAGCACGGCTTTGCTCAGGTAACGCCACTGGTCTTCGAGCGGCCGCTTCAGGGTCTGTGTCACGGCGTTGAGTTTGTCAATGGGACGGGCGGCCGGAAGGGGCGGTTCACCGTCAACTTTTACCTCCGTTACACCAACAGCCCACGGATCGATACATCGGCCATGGACTGCTGTTTCCGTATCAACGCCCTTTCGTCGTGCGCGGACCCGTGGTGCCCGATCGACTGCGAAGCGGACTACGCCTGGGTGCTGCGTGTGTTCCTCGGCCCCGCGGCCGAGTTCTTTCAGTCGCACGCTTCGATCCACGCGGTGCTCGAGTCGGCTTCCAAGGGGACGTACTCGGATGCACAGCTCTTTGGGAACGACCCGGGCTGGCGGTGCTTTCACATGGGATTCTGCCATCTCACCGTCGGGCATAAGGAAAACGCGGCGATGCACTTGCGAGCCGTTGTCGAGCAACACTCCGACCAGAGCTACGAGTGGGTCAAGGAACGAGCGCGGCTCGCCGCCGATGCCCTGACGAGCATTGAGCCAAAGTCGTAAGTCATCGATGTCCGGCGAGTAGCAGCGAGCACGTGAGCCCCCTCGTGAGGCAGCGCAGGGCGCAGAATGAAGTCTCATGCACGCCTTATCCTTGCCAATGGCGAGCGATGCCGGGTACTGGCCGCAGGTTCAGCAGGCCTTCGATGACGCGTCAATTTACGCTGCGCCGGAGGAGTGGCTCACGGGGCTCGCGCGTCATCCCCGGAACACAGGGCTGCTGCTCGCCGTGCACTGGCTGGCGGCTGAGGTCGACAACGGCGGGCTGATTCAGTTCTTCGACAACTCGACAGGGGTCGTAGCGCCGGAAGCGGTCGAGGGATTGGCGGCGATCGGTATGCCCGAATCCGCCGCCGAGGTCTCAGCGGCGATGGCCCGCTTGCCCCACCCTTACCCGCGAGATCAGTCGCAACGCCTTGCACATCGTGCAGCGTTCACCCACGGGGTGCTAGTGGCGGTTGACAATCGGCTCTACGAACTCTTTGACTCCGAGAACGGCGGCATCACCGCAGCGATGGACCGCTTTGCCGAGCGAATGCCGTAAACACCGCGTTGTGCCGTCGGCAGCTTCGCACGGAAGGACCACAACAAGAAACCTGTGCTCCATTCCACCCGTGCGCGGCACCCGGCACGTGCCATGTGGTAGACTCGGCCGTGCGCCTCTTCCGTCGCCTGGACAGACCCAAGCCCATCTCGCGTCGGCCGCGCCTTCGACGGCTGCGGCGGTGGTCGGTCAACCTCGCCGCTGTGATCGTCGCGGTGGTTCTGGCGAGTTGGCTGAGTGGGTACGAATTGATCTGGGCACGCGGGCACGAGGCAGCCGTCTTCACCCGCGGGACGGTGGTGTACTACCGGTCGGGCTACGACATTGTCTATTGCCTCCGCCGCTCAGCGACGGCCGGGGATGGTAAGCAGATCCTCTGGAACCCGACACCGGCAGACGGACTCTGCGGGCGCACGCTCTCGCAACTCTCGTGGGCGTCCGCAACGAGTCGTCAGTCGATGCCGGGCTACTACCCAGACGGTCTTGCCATCAACGCCGCGCCCTCGATTGCGCCGCAAGCCGAGATGTTCGACCGGCGCAACAACCTGTGGCGCTCGCGTCTGCCGTTGTGGTGGGCCGTGCCCGCGGTGCTGATCCCCTGGTGTGCCGCCGTGGTGTGGCTCCGGCTGAAACTCCCGCTCGCGCGGCGGGCTTTCCGAGTGCGTCACCGCTGCCGCGGGTGCGGCTACTCGATGATCGGGCTTCCAACGGGTGCACCGTGCCCTGAATGCGGCCGAGCGCCCTGACTATCGAGGGGGCGCGGCCCGATTCCCGTGCGTGCCGCCCTGAACGCCCGAACACGACGCTCCGAAGCGAGAGTCGTGGCACACTGGCAACCCTCGGCCGTGACTCCCTTACCGCCTCCGCCTGCGGCCCGCCGCAAGGCCGCCCAGCGCCAGCACCGCTCCAGCGCCCGGAGTGGGCGCGAAAGAGATCGAGATCGACTGCTGGCCGCTCACCGTGTAGACGTTGGCGTAGAGCGACGAGTCACCGTTGTAGAGGCTCCCCACGCTCACATCCCAGCCGAAGCGGTACGTCACGCCTGCCAGCAGCGTCCCCGTCGCCGAGCCGCTCAGCGGCGCTGCGCTGTCGTAGATGCTGCCGACGGTGCTGATGGTGGTGTTGCGCGAGAGCGAGCCGCCGAAGGTGGCGAGCACCGGCCCGCTGACTTGCTCCAGCCAGACCGAGCCGCTCGTGCTGCTGCTGCTGGTGGCGAAGCCCGACAGCACCATGTCGACCGACCCGCCGATGGTGTAGGCGGTGTTCACCACCGGCGTCAGCAGCACATGGCCGTAGATGCGGCCGAAGGGGTCGTTGTAGTTGTGCGCTGGGGGCGTGTTGCGCAGCTCGTTGACGTTGATCGTGATGTTCGTCAGCAGCCCGCCGGTGTAGCCGTGCAGCACGTTGCCCGCCACACCGTTGCCGGCATCACCCATGCCGAAGTTGAACTGCGGCATCACCCCCCAAGTCTGCTGGTACTGGTTGAGGCTTGGCCCAAAGTGCAGCAGGTGCGCCGTCAAGATGCTGGTAGGAAAGCCCGCCTCGGCGATCTGCGCCTGCAGCGCCGGGGCGAAGCCCACCGCCGCAACACCAGCGCACAACAACGAACGGAAGAATGGCACGGTCATGGTCTCTCTCCTCGGCCCGCCATGCGGCGGGCAACTGCCCAGAACATACCCGATGAACCACCCTCACGCAAGGAAAGCGTGCTCACCGGGGGCCGGGCCAAGGCCACTGCTTCGGGTGGCGCCGCCAAGGGTGGCAATGGAGTAAGGGGGGAACTGGGGAAGGAGGGCGAGCGGCTGGGTTGCCCGTGCCACACAGAATCTGATCCCTCGGCGGGTGGCCGGGCCAAGAAGATCGAAGGGGTGGCACGGCCAAGCCTGCTTTGAGGCTTGGCCGTGTTCCGGCATAGGCGTTTCAGTCACGCGGGCAAGGCCGAATCTCCTGCCCCAGCTGCGCGTTGCGCGTCAGTACGTGAAATTCGCGTTCGGGTCCGTGCTCCCCAGCGTGCTCGCCGCGGCGGGGCCGTTCACCGCTGCGCTGGCGGGGGCCGAGCGGTTGATGATCGGGCCGTAAACGTTGTTGGCGACGATCACCCACTCCACCGTGTTGTCGGCGCAGGTGTTGCGGACGATGATGTTGCCGGCCGCCTGCACGTCGATGCCGCGGTCGTTGTTGCTGCAGTGGTTCCCCTCGATCTTGTTCTCGACGCTCGCGACGACGATGCCCGCGCCGTCGCCGCCGTTGCCGTTGATCGAGCAGACGTTGTTGCGGATCTGGCTTCCCGACCCCCCGCAGAGGATGCCGTCGAGCGTGCTGGTGCGAACGGTGCAGTCTGCCACCGTGCACGACGAGCTGGTCGTGATGCCGTACGTGCCGTTGGCCGCAACGGTGCAGCGTGAGACCGTGCTGCCGCTGCCCACCGATATCCCCGTCCCCGTGTTGACGTAGGAGGTGCAATCCACCACGTGGCCGCCGCCGGTGGTGCCGATGCCGTTGCCGGTGTTGCCGTACGCCGCGCAACCGCTCACCACGCCGCCCGAATACGCGAAGATGCCGCCCCCGGTGTTGGCGGAGGCCGTGCAGCCGGTCACCACGCCGCCCAGGCCGCACACGATGCCCACCCCGCCGTTGCCGCTGGCGTGGACCGAGTCGATGCGGCAGCCGGTCACCTGGAAGTAGGACAGCGAGACGCCGGCCTCGCCCCAGTTCCGCGCTGAGCCGTTCTTGACCGTCACGTTGCTGATCGTGGCGCCCGGGCGAGTGCCGCTGAGCGAGCCGGGCACACCCAGCAGCTCGAAGCCGTTGAGATCGATCGTCACGCCGCTGGCGGCGATCTCGATGCCGCTTTTGCCCGCAGCGCCGGTGAGGTTGCCGGTGAGGTAGTACGACCCCGGCTGGCTGATGCGGTAGACGCTGTCGGTATCACCCGGGGTGTTGGCCGCGTTGATCGCCGTCCGCGGCTCAACGTCAGCGAGCGGCTTGGCGGTCGGGGCGACCGCGCCGGCGGGCGGGTTGAGCGGGCCGGCGACGGCCGCGCCGGCGATGAGGCCAGCGGCGATCAGGACCAGTGCGGCAGGAACGGCAAGGGTGTGTGTGCGCATGGTTTGAAGATACCCGCTTTCGTGAGCGGTGCAAGGGAGAACGGCCCGAGTTTCCCGCCGTTTGCCCTGCCACCTTGACCCGTCCATGCCCCCAATCTGTGCCCGCCGGCATTGCGGGTACGCCGGATTGATGTACACTCGCTCCATGACCGCCGCACCCCTTGCCGTGCCCTCCGTGGCGATCGCGCCCCGCCCCCCGTCGCGTGCTGCCCAGCGCATCTCGCTGACGCTGCTGCTGTGGGTCCTGTGGGGCGCACCGCTGGGGTATATCGCGTGGGTCGGCCCCAAGATGGGCGACGTCTTCAAGGAGTTCGGCGTCAAGCTCAGCGCGGGGGACATCGCCGTGATCCAGGTGAGCTCGCTGCTCGCCTCGCCGCTGGGCCTGCTCTTCCTGCTGGTTGCTCTGCCGGCGCTCGCCCTGGCGGTTGCAGCGATGATCCTTCCGCCCCGCCGCACATCGCTCGTTCCCGAGCGCGCACGCTGGCCTTACGTGATCATCACCGTGGTCGTTTCGAGCATCTTTGCGGTCGCGGTGCCGGTGGTCTTCTCATCACTGATGGGCACAACGATGCTGTCGATCGTTGAGAAGCTGCAGGCCACACCACCAACGCAGGGTGCTCCGGCGGCGAACACCCCATCTCGTTGAGTCTGCCAAGGTGCGCACCATCGCGGCATCCGTCGCCACGCTCGGCATCCGCCGAAGAATCGCTCGATGAAGACGATGGGGTCGTTGGTGTCGAGCGATGAGTCGGGGCCGGGCACACCGCCCGCGCGGCCGAGGGCAGGGCCGCCCACCCCAGTTCAACTCCTGTTAAGGGTGTCTTGTGCATGCCGATCGGAGCAGCGCAGAAATGGCTGGTGCGGCCCTGCGGTTCGCGGTACGCTGTCAGAGACAGCGTTCCTCTGATCCGGCGGTTGGTGTTCGGCTGGATTGTGAACAAAGCGAAAGCCGCACCCCTGCCACCGACGATACTCCTGTATCTGCAAGGTTCTGGTCCGCCGCGATAACCCATTGAGATGGAGCGGGGGGCCGCCACCGAAGAGGTTCAACCATGCGAATGCTGCCGATCATGTGTGCCTGGCTCTGCGTGATCGCCTCCGTGGGGGCGAGGCCGTCGCTGGCGCAGAACTACGACCGCATCATCACCGCCCAGGACATCACCTGCACACCCTCACCCGGCCCCGACGGCGGCTGGCTGGTGAAGGCCACGGTCTGGCTCGCCAACGAATCGCCCACGCCGCTGGACCTTGGGTGCGAGCTCATCGTGTCGATCAACGGTGTGCCGGTGAGCGTCGTCGCCCAGTCGGTGATGGTCTCAAACGCCGGCACCGGCGGCAGCGGGTGCGCATCATCGTGCGTGACCGACGGCTGGTGCGCTGCCTGCAAGCCCTCGATCATCGTGCCGGGCACGTGCTACTGCTCCAACCACTCGGTCTCCACCGAGTTCACCGTCTTGAACATCTCCGCGGGTGACATCATCTCGGCGTACGCAACAGCGCTCCCCAGCGCTGCAGCGGAGATCGCCACCGCCAACGATGGGGCGTTCATGATCGTGCCGACGCCCGGCGGGTACAACCGGCAGGCAAGGGCCGGCGGCGTCCACTACGGCCGCACCGCGACGGGTGAGTACGCCCTGGCCGGCGAGGTCACGCTGCAGTCGACCTGGGATGGCATCGACCGCAACCTCTCCACCGAGGTGCTGGTGCTCGTCAACGGAACGCCTTATGGCGGGGGCGGCGGTGGGAGCGGGGGATGCGGCGGGACGGCGATCATCATCTACATGGGCTCGGGCACGCTGGTGGGGACGTCGCCCCCCACGTTCTCCTGCGCTGAATGGTGCGTCCACTGCCAGCACACGCTCGGTCATCCCAACGGCAACATCTGCCTGCCACCGGGGAACTCTGGCCCCGAGCCCTGGTGTTTGTGCGACGAGAACTGCAGCTCAGCGCGGATCGTGCCCGGCTCGGGCTGGCAGGTGATTGTGCCGCAGCTGAGCGCTGCCGATCAGGTCACTGTCATCTTCTCACCGTACCCCGGCTCACTCCCCGAGCTCAACACCGCCGACGATGCGGTGATTGTGCCCGTGGGCGACGCGGCGCTCTGCCAGGCCGTCTTTGCGGATGTCGGGCGCCAGGGGGGCCTGCCCGGCGGCGATGGCCTCTTCGACAACAACGACTTCATCGTCTTCATCGGGCACTTCTTCGACGCACTCCCTCAGGCCGATCTCGGCCGCCAGGGGGGCCTGTTCGGGCCAGACGGTCAGTTCGACAACAACGACTTCATCGTCTTCATCGATCAGTTCTTCGCGGCGTGCTGAAACCGCCCAGCGCTGCGCGGCCGAAGGCCACGGGGCGGAAGGGAAGGCGAAAGGGAAGGCGAAAGGGAAGGCGGTCTACGCCTCCCGGGTGACCATCGGACGCTGCAGCCGGCCGATCTCGTCGTAGACCATCGCGAAGGCGCACGGCAGGTTGGGCCCAACGCCGCTCCCCGCCCCCCACGGCCTCCCCCGGCGCGCTCCCTTGACGTGGAGCGTCAAGGTGCAACGCTTCATGCCCTTCATCCACTCGCCCACGCCCGGCCGCCGCGGCCACCTCTCCCCCCGGACATGCCCACCCCTCCGTCCCCCACCGCCGGCGTCCCGCTCCTGCAGGCTGTCGGCCTCGAGAAGTCACTCGGCGGCAAGAAGATCGTCCACGGGATCGACCTCTCGTGCAACGCGGGCGAGGTGCTGGGGTTGTTGGGTCCAAACGGCGCGGGCAAGACCACAACGCTGCGCATGTGCTACGGCTACCTCCGCGCCGACGCGGGGAATGTGCTGATCGCGGGGCACGACCTCGCCTCCGACGGTGACCGCGCCCGCAGGCTGCTGGGCGTGTGCACGCAGGACGACACGTTCGATCAGGACTTCACCGTCCGCGGCAACCTCGTGCAGACGGGGCGTTACTACCGGCCCCGCCAGGTCGACCTTGATGCGCGGATCGAGACACTGCTCGACCAGTTCGGCCTGCGCGAGTTCGCCGATGTGAAGCCCGAGACGCTCTCGGGCGGCTACAAGCGGCGGCTGATGATCGCGCGGTCGGTCGTGCACAAACCCAGGGTCGTCTTCCTCGACGAGCCGACCACCGGGCTCGACCCGCAGGCACGCGTCGCGGTGTGGGAGCTGATCAACACCCTGCGTGCCGAGGGGATGGCCGTGGTGCTCACGACGCACTACATGGATGAGGCCGCGCGCCTCTCCGACCGGCTGCAGGTGCTGCAGGCCGGGCGCGTGCGAGCCAGCGGGTCGTCCGCCGCGGTGCTGGGCGACGTCGTCGGCGAGCACGTCGTGGTGCTCACCGCCCTTGCTCAGGAAACGGCCCGGCCGGTGGAGTGGCTGCGCGGCCGCGGCGTGCGCCCAACCCAGGTGCTCAGCGACTGGCACGCGCCCCTCAACGCGGCGGTGCTGGCCGCGTTCGTCGCCGAGTTCGCCGCGCTGCGCTACGAGGTGCGCCCACCCACGCTCGACGACCTCTTCCTCGCCCTCTCGCAGGAGGGCAAGCCATGAACGCGCTGACGGGGATGTGGCAGTGGCAGAGCCGCGCGGTGCTGATGCGCCACGTGCGCGTCCACCTGCGCAACTGGCACACCGTGACGCTCCCGCCGGTGTGCGAGCCGCTGATCATGCTGCTCACCTTCGGCGTCGGGCTCGGGCGGCAGATGGGCGGGGTGGGCTGGCACGGCCAGACCCTCGACTACATGCATTACCTCGGCCCGGGCATCCTGGCCTACACGGCGTTCATGTCTTCGTTCTTCCAGTCGCTCTTCGCGGCGTTCATCCGCATGCACTTCCAGAAGTCGTGGGAGGGGCAGCTGACGACGCAGGTGAGGCTGGAGCACGTGGTGTGGGGTGAGGCGCTGTGGGCGTCGACGCTGGCGACCTCCTACGCGGTGGTGGTCTGCTTCGTGCTGGCCGGGTTCGGGATGGCGGGGTCGCTTTCGCTGCACTGGGGATGGATGCCGGCGGTGGTGCCGCTGCTCTTCCTCACCGCGCTGGCCTTCTCGGCGGTCGGGCTCTTCTTCACGGCGGTGCTGCCGAGCATCGACCACATGAGCCTGCCGTTCTTCCTGGTCATCATGCCCATCGGCTTCGCCTCCAGCACCTACTTCCCGCTCCCGGATATCGGTGTGCTCAACGCCGTCGCCGCGATCAACCCGCTCCACCATCTGGCCGAAGGCCTGCGCTGGTTGCTGCTGAACGGCCAGCCGACGTGGCACCTGGCGGCCTGCGCCGGCCTGTGCCTGCTACTGATCGCCGCGTTGATCCCGCTGGACATGCGCCTGCTTCGCCGGCGCGTGTTCGGAGACAGGTAGGGCAGACGCTGTCTCTCGTCTCCCCCGTCTAGAACGAGTAGTTCGCGTTGGGATCCGTCGACCCGGGAGATACGCCGCCGCTGCTCCCGTTGATCGCGCCGGCGTTGACGCCCGCAACGACCAGGCACTTGTTGTTCGCGACGAGGTTCCAGTTCACCACCGCGCTGCCGCTGGCGGTGTTGCCCGCGATGAAATTCCCCCCGCTGGTCGCGCGCAGACCAGTCGCGTTGCCCGTCATGTGGCACCCCTCCACACGGTTGTCGGTCCCGTTCAGCAGGATCCCCTCACCCGCTGTTCCACCGTTCTCGTTGCAGACGCACCCGCTGAGCAGGCAGCCGTCGATCACCTCGATCCCGCGCGGGTTGAAGTAGCTGATGCAGTCGATCAGCCGGCTGTGGCGGCGGACGTAGAAGCCCGCGGTGTTGCAGGCCCGGGCGGTGCAGCCGCGCAGCAGGTTGAAGACGTTGAGGTCGAAGCCGTAGGTGCCGCAGCCGACCGCGGTGCACAGCTCAAGGACGCTGCCGGGCGAAAAGAAAGTGGTGAACCCTGCCCCGTCGCAGCCTGTCGCCAGGCAGTTCACAAACCGCCCATCTGCCGCGAAAGAAAACCCGCTCCCGCCGTTGTTCGATGACGTGCACGACTCCACCGACGACTGGCTGTTGAGGTCGATCCCCGTGCTCCCGTTCTCGCTCGCCAGGCACCGCACAACCACGCAGGCGTCCTGCACGCTCAGGCCCGATGCCCCGTTGCCGATGAACGAGCAATCAACCACCGCGCAGACGCTCGTCAGCAGCGCCCCATACTCACCGCACCCGCTCACGTTCAGCCGATCCAGCCGCACACCCTCCAGGCTCGTGCTGAGCCCCATGACGCCATGACGCGGCCAGCCCGCCACCGAGCCGTCATGCACATAGACGTTGCGCACCGTCGTCCCAGATGACGGTTCGATGACGATACCGTCCAGCGCGGCCGCCACGCCGAAGACCCCGAACCCGCGCAGGTCAAGGGTCACGTTGCTGGCGATGATCTTGATCGCGCTGCGCCCCGCCACGCCCGCGATGGGCCCACCCAGGAAGTAGCTGCCCGGGGCGCGGATGACGTAGATCGCCGTCGCATCGCCGGGTGTCGTCGCCTGGCTCACGATGGTGCGCGGCTCAATCTCGATGAGCGGGCGGGAAGTCGGCGCGACCGGACCCGCCGGCGGGTTGAGCGGCCCTCCCCCAGCCCCGCCACCACCTCCCGCGGCCCGGCCCACCGATGAAAGGGCGGTTACGCCCGCGGCACCGGCCAGTCCGCCAAGGAGCAAGCGCCGATTGAGAAGGTTGTCCATATGGGCAGCCTACCACACTTTGGCTGGCGGGCAAGGAAAACCCGGCGATCTCGACCTTACGCTCCGTTCGTGCCAGACACCCCCGCACCACGCCGCCCCGCCGCTTCACCCTTCCCCAGGCGCGCCGGCGTCGTCAGCCTCGTGCTCAACGCCGCGGCCATGGCGATCTCACGCACCAGCCTCGTCCTCTACCACCGCTACACCGTGCAGGGACGCGAGCACCTACCGAAGACGACACCGTTCGTCATGGTCGCCAATCACACCAGCCACCTGGACCACCTCTGCCTCCGCAACGCCCTCCCACTCTCGATCCGCGTGCGCACCCACCCGCTCGCGGCG